>JBQCJQ010000218.1:0-4736 GCA_051952615.1 Humibacter sp. | reverse complement strand
CCCCGCTGCCGAAAGGACCGCCGCGCGGCCATGCGCGGCCGCCCGGCCACCACGTCGATGCCTCTCGCTCCGTCCGCCCCGCCGTCCGCCGAATACCGTCTTCCCGACGGCAACGTGCCGGTGCGTGCCGTGTTGCGGCGTCCGCGGCTGCTCACCACCGAGGTGCTCGCGGGCATGGTGACGACGCTCGCGCTCATCCCCGAGGTGATCTCGTTCTCGATCATCTCGGGAGTCGGGCCGGATGTCGCCCTCATCTCCTCCGTCGTGCTGGCCGTTGCGATGTCGTTCCTCGGCGGTCGGCCCGCGATGGTGACCGCTGCTGCGGGGTCGGTCGCCCTTGTGCTGGCGCCGATGGTGCACGCGCACGGCACCGCATACGTGCTGCCGACGGTGTTGCTGACGGGGGTCATCCAGATCGCGTTCGGGGCCGCGGGGCTCGCGAGGCTCGTGCGGTACATTCCGCGGTCGGTGATGATCGGATTCGTCAACGGGCTCGGCGTGCTCATCTTCATCGCCCAGCTGCAGCACGTGATCGACGTGCCGATGGCGGTGTATCCGCTGTTCATCGTGACCGTGCTGATCGTGGTGTTGCTGCCGCGACTCACGAAGGCGGTGCCCGCGCCGCTCGTGGCGATCGTGGTGGTCACCGCTGCCGCCGTCGTGTTCGGGCTGCACGTTCCGACGGTCGGCGACGAGGGGGCCGTGAGCGGAGCGCTTCCCGGCGTCACGCCGTGGACGGTGCCGTTCAACCTCGAGACGCTGCAGATCGTGGGGCCGACCGCTTTGGCCGCTGCGCTCGTCGGCCTGCTGGAGACACTGCTGACCGCGAAGCTCGTCGACGAGCTCACCGACAGCCGCTCCGCCAAGGGGCGCGAGTCGTGGGGGCTCGGAATCGCGAACATCCTCGCCGGGCTGTGGGGTGGCGTCGCCGGCTGCGCGATGATCGGCCAGACCGTCGTCAACGTGCAGATCGGGCGGGCGCGCACCCGCATCTCCACCCTCGTCGCCGGACTGTTCCTCCTGCTGCTCGTCGGCGTGCTGTCGCCGGTGATGGCGGCCATCCCGATGGCGGCGCTCGCCGCAGTGATGATGATCGTCGCCATCCGCACCATCGACTGGCACAGCGTGCGGCCGTCGACGCTGCGCAGGATGCCCGTGCCG
The DNA here is from genome assembly GCA_051952615.1 of Humibacter sp. Taxonomy (GTDB): domain Bacteria; phylum Actinomycetota; class Actinomycetes; order Actinomycetales; family Microbacteriaceae; genus Humibacter. The sequence goes on along the minus strand of JBQCJQ010000218.1, from coordinate 3,575 downwards.
GAGACCCTCGTGATGCTGGCGACCGTCGGGGTGATCGTCGCGACCGGCAACCTCGCGATCGGAGTCGGCATCGGCGTGCTGCTCGCGCTGGTGTTCTTCGCGCGGCGCATCGCACACGTGGTGCGGGTGGAGCGAACGCTCGATGACACCGGCTCCGTGGCGCGATACCGCGTGCTCGGCCCCCTGTTCTTCGCGTCGAGCAACGACCTCGTCGACCAGTTCTCGTACGCGGATGACCCACCACACGTCATCGTCGACCTGAGCGGCTCCCACGTCTGGGACGCCTCCAGCGTCGCCGCACTCGACGCCGTCGAGTCCAAGTACGAGAAGCACGGCGCGACCGTCGAGCTGGTCGGCCTCAACGACCACAGCCGCATGTTCCATGGTCGGCTCACCGGGTCGCTCGGCGGGTGAGGCCTTCGGCCGCGTCGGCGGTTTCGAGGCGCGCGCTTCGCGTGCTCCTCAACCGGCGGGGGTTGCGTGCTCAGGGTCGGGCGGTGGTTGCGGTGGAGGTTCTTTGAGTCTTCTTTGCGGCCGTGGCTGAACACTTGAGGGATGAGGATTCGCCTGAGCGCTGAACGGCGGGACCTGATCCTGGACTGGGTGTTCCTGGTCGGGGTCGCGCTGAAAGGCATCGACGGTCTGATCGAGGTCGTCGCGGGCATCCCTCTCTTCTTCATCTCGAAGTGGCAGCTGATCTCGCTCGCGCAGGCCGTGACCGCGGGAGAGCTTGCGGAGGACCCGCACGACCTCATCGCGAACTTCTTGCTGCACGAGTCGTCGAAGGCGAGCGGTTCGAGTCTGTTCGTCGGTGGCGTCTACCTGTTCATCCACGGCGTCGTGAAGCTGGCGATCGTCATCGCTCTGGTGCGCGGGTCGAAGCGCGTGTACCCGTGGGCGGTCGCGGCGCTGTCGGTGCTGCTGGTCATCCAGCTGGTCGATCTCGTACTGGCGTTCTCGGTCGGCGTGCTGCTTCTGACCGTGCTCGACGCCCTGATCATCTGGCTCACCGTGCGGGAGTGGCGGCACGGAAGAACCCTGCACGACGTCATCCGCTTGCGCGCGCCGTGGCTCGGCAGGCGCGACGCGGAGCGTTCCGTCGGAAGCTGAGACCGGGCCGGACGAGTCGGTCTGCCCCTGTCGCCGTGCCGCACTGACGGGGGATGCCGTGACGTGAGACGCTGTCCGGATGGAGGGTCGCGGGTGTCGCCGTCGGGTGCGTTGAGTCGCGCCCGCGTCGTGTCGTCGCAGTCCGACGAGGAGATCGTGCGCAGGGCGTCTCTGCGGGTGGCTCTGCAGTTCGCGCTCGCCGTGGTGATCGTCGCCGTCGTCGGTCTGATCGGGGCGATCCTCTTCGTACTGCACCAGGTGCCGCAACAACTCCTCTTTCCGTTGCGTGATCTGAGCATGACGCTCGGGGCCCGTGACTTTCTGCTCGCCGGCATCGCAGGAGGCGCCATCGCGGTCGTGGTCGCCGCCGCCATGGCTCTCGTGCTGACACGTCGAGCGGTGCGTCCGCTCGCCGAAGCGCTGCGCCTGCAACGCGACTTCGTGACGGATGCCAGCCACGAGCTTCGCACGCCCCTCGCGGTGCTCGACATGCGCATCGAGCTGCTCGAACGTGAGACGGACATGCCGGAGCCCGTCGCCGAGGAGCTGCACGCGCTCAGGCACGACGCCGAGCGGCTCAACAACGTGATCACCGACCTGCTCGAGGCGGCGGCACTGCAGACTGCTTCGCAGCCTGGCGACGCGATCGACGCCGGGCTCGCCGTCGGTGACGCGGTCGACGAGATCACCGTGCTGGCGGCGGAGCGCTCGATCGAGATCGAATACGACTACGCGGGACCGTTCCCGGTGGGCATCCCTGCCGAGAGGCTGCGGCGTTGCGTGGTCATCCTGCTCGACAACGCCGTGCGGCACTCGGAGCCGGGCTCCCGCGTGCTGGTGGAGATCGCTGCGGTTCGGCGCCGGGTGCGCATCCGGGTCGTCGATCACGGAACCGGCATCTCGGGCATCGACCCTTCGCGCATCTTCGACCGGTTCGCTCACTCGCGTCCGGCCCGGGAGTCCGACGAGGTCGGGCGCGGCATCGGGCTGGCGCTCGTGAAGGACACCGCCAACCGGTACGGCGGCGCTGTGAAACTCGTCAGCACGTCACCCGAGGGCAGCGAGTTCACCCTGTCGTTCCCGCTGGCGCGGACCGGCCGCCCCGTGGGCTGAGGTGTGGCGTCGGGCCTCGCTCGCATGTTAGTTTGTTAGGACAAACTCGACGAGGGAGCGGTTGGGCATGACGGAGACGGGCACGGCGCACGGGCCGCGAGACGATGGTGCGCCGTTCGACCTGATCACGATCGGCCGCATCGGCGTCGACATCTACCCGTTGCAGGACGGCGTCGGCCTCGAAGAGGTCGAGACGTTCGGCAAGTACCTCGGCGGCAGCGCGACGAACGTTGCGATCGCCGCGGCGCGCCACGGACTGCGCAGTGCGGTCATCACCGCGACGGGCGAGGACCCGTTCGGACGGTACGCCCACCTCGAGCTTCGGCGGCTCGGTGTCGACGACCGGTTCGTCGGCACGGTGCAGGGCCTCAACACCCCCGTGACGTTCTGCGAGATCTTTCCGCCGGATGACTTTCCCCTCTACTTCTACCGGGAGCCGATCGCGCCCGACCTCGCGCTGACAGAGGACGACCTCGATCTCGACCAGATCAGCCGCGCGCGCATCTTCTGGTCGACCGTCACCGGTCTCTCCAGGGAGCCCAGCCGCGCCACGCACCACGTGGCGTGGGAGGCGCGCGGCCGGCAGGCGCTGACCGTGCTCGCCCTCGACTACCGTCCGATGTTCTGGTCGTCGCCCGAGGCGGCGACCGAAGAGGTGAGTCGCGCACTCGAACACGTCACCGTCGCGGTGGGCAACCGCGAGGAGTGCGAGATCGCCGTCGGCGAGACCGACCCGCAGCGCGCCGCCGACGCCCTGCTCGACCGCGGCGTCGAGCTCGCGATCGTGAAGCAGGGCCCGCGGGGCGTGCTCGCCAAGACGCGAGAAGAGACCGTGGAGGTCTCGCCCGTTCAGGTGCAGGTCGTGAACGGCCTCGGCGCGGGCGACGGCTTCGGCGGAGCTCTGTGCTTCGGGCTGCTGCAGGGCTGGGACCTTCGGCGGATCATCCGCTTCGCCAACGTCGCGGGCGCCATCGTGGCCAGTCGGCGCGAGTGCTCAACCGCGATGCCGACCACCTCAGAGGTGGACGCGCTGATCGAGGAGGCGGATCGCGCCCATGTCTGACACCATTCGCGAACGCGCGCTCCCCGTGACGGATGACGCCTTCGAGCGTCTGCGCGACAGTCGCCAGCACGACCCGGCATCCATCGCGGCGGCCCTCGCCGCGCGGTCGCGTCGTCCCCTCGTGCGCGGAGACGGGCGGCTGTTCATCGTTGCGGCGGATCATCCCGCACGAGGTGCGCTCGGTGTGCGCCGTGACCCGTTCGCGATGGGCAACCGCTACGACCTGCTGCAGCGACTGGCGCTCGCACTCTCGCGGCCGGGCGTCGACGGGGTGCTCGGCACGCCCGAC
>JBQCJQ010000217.1:0-8786 GCA_051952615.1 Humibacter sp. | reverse complement strand
CGGCCGCTTCGGCCCGTACGTCACCGACGGCGAGACCAACGCGACGATCCCGCGAGGCGAGTCCGTCGAGGAGATCGACTTCGATCGCGCCGTGCAGCTGCTCGCCGACAAGCGCGCAAAGGGGCCGACCAAGCGCGCCACCGGTGGGCGGCGTACCGCGACGACCAAGGCGGCGACGAAGTCGACCGGCGCCAAGACGTCAGGGGCCAAAACAACGGCGGCCAAAGCAACAGCGGCCAAGACGACTGCGGCCAAGACCTCCGCGGCCAAGGCATCCGGGACGAGGTCCACGGCCGCGAAGTCGACGACGGCGAAGTCCACCACGGCGTCGCGACGCACGACGACGGCGCGGAAGACCGCCGGATCGACCGGCGCGGACTCGTGACCGACGCGGCCGCGGAGGCGGGCGCCGGAACAGGCCGCCGCGGCCTCTTCATCACGTTCGAGGGCGGCGACGGTTCCGGCAAGTCCACGCAGGCATCCCTGTTGCACCGGCATCTCGTCGAATCCGGCCGTTCGGCCCTGCACACCAGGGAGCCGGGAGGCACTGAGGTCGGCCACGAGATCCGCGAGCTCGTGCTGCACCATCGTGGCGACATCGTGCCTCGCGCCGAGGCACTCCTGTATGCCGCCGATCGTGCGCACCACATCGCGACAGTCGTCCGACCCGCGCTGGAGGCGGGGACGATCGTGGTGCAGGATCGCTACCTCGACTCGTCCGTCGCCTATCAGGGCGTCGGCCGCGAGCTCGATCCTGCCGAGGTGCGCGAGCTTTCGTTGTGGGCGACGCAGAACCTGCTGCCCGACCTGACGGTGCTCCTCGATATCGACGAGGCGGATGCCAGGGGTCGACTCGACGCCGCGAACAAGCGCTTCGACAGGCTCGAGGCGCAGGGGGCCGAGTTCCATGCCAGGGTGCGTACGGCGTTCCTCGCCCTCGCCGAGGTCGAGAAGGACCGGTTCTTCGTCGTGGAAGGCAGCGAACCCGTCGAGGCGCTCGCGGCACGGATCGCCGCGCACGTCGACGCGCTCATCGCAGCCTCAGCGGCGGCACACGCCGTTGACAGCGGCTCCCTGTAGCGTCGAACCATGCCAACGCAGACCTCGACCTCGGTATGGGACGACCTCACCGGGCAGCCCGAGGCGATCGAGACGCTGCGGGCTGCGGCAGGGTCGTCGGCATCCTCGGCGATGACTCACGCCTGGCTGATCACGGGCCCTCCCGGGTCGGGGCGCTCCAACCTGGCGTTCGCGTTCGCCGCCGCACTGCTCAGCTCCGAAGGGCCCGACGGCGACGAGGCCACGACGCGTGAGGTGCAGGCTCGAACGCATCCCGACCTCACGGTGCTGAGCACCGAGCGCGTCATCATCTCGATCGACGAGGTGCGCACGCTGGTCTCGAGCTCGCAGTTCTCGCCTTCCGTCAGCCACTACCGGGTCATGGTCATCGAAGACGCCGACCGCATGTCGGAGCGCACGTCGAACGTGCTGCTCAAAGCGCTCGAGGAGCCGCCCGAGCGCACCGTCTGGATCCTGTGCGCACCCAGCGACGCCGATCTGCTGCCCACGGTGCGTTCGAGAGTCCGCACGGTGCGCCTGCGAGTACCTTCCGTGTCCGACGTGGCCGAGCTCATCGAGAGACGCGACGGGGTCCCCGCCGACGTCGCCGAGCGGGCGGCACGACATGCACAGAGCCACATCGGCATGGCTCATCGACTCGCCACCAACGATGAGGCCCGCAGCAGGCGCGAGGAGACCCTCGAGATCGCCCTCGGCGTGCGGTCGGTCGCCGATGTCGTCGCAGGAGCGGCAAGGCTGCTCGAGATAGCAGGTGCCGACGCGAAAGCGATCACCGAGGAGCGCGACGCAGAAGAGCGGGCACACGCTCTGCAGTCCCTCGGAGTGCAAGAGGGCGGCGCCGTTCCCATGCAGCTCAGGGGACAGCTGCGCCAGCTCGAAGAGGATCAGAAGCGACGCGCGACGCGCAGCCTGCGCGACGGAATCGATCGCATCCTCACCGACCTCTTGTCGCTGTACCGGGACATTCTTGTCGTGCAGCTCGGTGCGGGCACGGAGCTGGTCAATCTCGAGCTGGGGGAGCGTCTGAGGGCGTCCGCACGGTCATCCTCGCCCGCCACGACCCTGGCGACCATGGACGCCATCCAAGAAGCGCGTGAGCGCATCGACGGCAACGTGGCTCCGGCCCTCGCGCTCGAGGCCATGCTCGTCGTCGCGCGAAGGCCGAGAGCTCTCGACGGAGCCGAAAGGGAGATTCGATGACGGCCAGACGGCTGGCTCACTGGCGCACGGGCGCGGTCACCGCGATCGTCGTGGTGCTCTGTGCAACGCTGAGCGGATGCTTCCCGACCTCGCGGCCCCCGGCGACGTCGACGCCCCATGCCGACAAGGTCTCCGCAGCTCTCGCGCCGTTTTACGAGCAGCACATCCAGTGGAGCAACTGCGGATCGTTCCAGTGCGCAGACATCAAGGCGCCGCTGAACTGGGATGACCCGAGTGCCGGAACCGTCAAACTGGCGCTGATCAGGCATTACGCGACGGGCAAACGGCTCGGTTCGCTGTTGGTCAACCCGGGCGGTCCGGGAGGATCCGGCGTCGACTTCGTGCGCGACTCGCTGAACTACGCCGTCGACAAGAGCCTTCAGGAGCACTACGACATCGTCGGGTTCGACCCGCGCGGCGTCGGGCAGTCGACCGCTGTGAAGTGCTACGACCCGAAGCAGATGGATGACTATCTGTTCGGAATCACGCCAGGAACGCGCGGATCCGACCAGTGGATCGCCGCCTCGACACGCGAGGCCGCCAGCTTCGCCGCAGCGTGCAAGACGAACACGGGCACGCTGCTCGGCGAGGTGGGAACGACCAGCGCAGCCAAAGACCTCGACCTGATGCGCGCGGTGCTCGGCGACGCCAAGCTCAACTATCTCGGCTACTCGTACGGCACCCTGCTGGGCGCCACGTACGCGGGGCTGTACCCGAAGAACGTCGGACGCATGGTGCTCGACGGCGCACTCGACCCGTCTTCGAGCAACTTCGACGTGAACCTGGGGCAGGCAAAGGGGTTCGAGCAAGAACTGCGCGCCTACGTGACCGACTGCCTGACGCGCAAGGGATGTCCGTTCTCGGGCTCAGTCGACGACGCGCTCGCCACGATCTCCAAGCTCCTTTCCACCCTCGACGCCAGTCCGATCCGCAACTCGGACGGCCGGGAGCTCGGCGCCGACACCATGGTCACCGCGATCATCTACCCGCTGTACGACTCGACGGCGTGGAGCGCACTCGACAAGCTGTTCGACGACGTCATGGCCGGCAGTGCGCGGGTGGCGTTCATCCTCGCGGACGCGTACTACGACAGGTCGTCGGACGGCACGTACTCCGACAACTCGACGGAGGCATTCACCGCCATCAACTGCCTCGACTACTCGGTCGACGCTGCCCCCGCGAGCATGCGTTCACAGGCCGCAGAGCTGGTGAAGGCCGCGCCGGTGATCGGGCCCTACATGTCCTACGGCGACATCGGATGTGCCCAGTGGCCCTACTCGCCGACGCGCACTGAGGCGCCGATCCACGCGGCAGGCGCGCCCCCCATCCTCGTCGTCGGTACGACGGGCGATCCGGCGACGCCGTATCCGTGGGCGAAGAGCCTCGCGAGCCAGCTCGACAGCGGGCACCTCATCACCTACCACGGGCACGGGCACACCGCGTACAACAAGTCGAACTCGTGCGTGAACGACGCCGTGGACGGTTTCTTCGTGAACGGCACGGTGCCGGCCAAGGATCCGCAGTGCTGACGCCGTGTGACGGTGTCTTAGACGACCCTTTGCACCGACTGCAATACTGGAGTGGTGACCATCACGAGTCCGGCCGACACCGTGCAGGGCGGAGTGCGTGAGCGCAAACGGATCGCGACACGCAACGCCATTCAGCGCGCGGTGCTGACCCTTGCGTTGGAGCGCGGATTCGACGGTGTCACGGTCGAGGAGATCAGTCATGAGGCGGGCGTCTCGCCTCGCACCTTCTTCAACTACTTCCCGACCAAAGAAGCCGCAGTGATCGGCGACGTTCCGGCGGCGCCGACCGAAGCCGCCGTCGAGAGGTTCATCCACGCGGGATCGAACCAGTCGCTCCTCGACGGCATTCGCGACCTGCTCCTTTCTTCGGTCGTCGACTCGCCTGACCTTGCGGACGCCGACATCGAGACGATGCGCCGCCAACTCCTGCGCGAGCATCCTCACCTCTTCACACTGCGCATGGCGAGCATGCGCCAGCTCGAACAACAGCTCGTCGACATCGCCGAGCAAAGGCTCGTTCGGGATGACCCGAAGCTCGGCAACGACCCGGAGCGACTGCACTCGCGCGCACGGCTCGTGGCGTTCCTCGCCTTCGCCGCCATCAAGCACGCGTGGTCATGCTGGGCGGAGCACGGTGGTCGCGGCCCCCTCGATGAGCGCCTCGGCGACACGTTCAGCGAACTCGATTCGTTGATCCGGACCCACTGAGGGCACCGCCGAAGCCGGCGACCGCGCGGATCGAGACATCCGCGCCGTGAGGTGGTCGGATGTGCCCCTCGAATCCGGTAAGCTAGCTTGCTGTGCGCGCGGGCAACCGTGTCACGCCGCCTTAGCTCAGTCGGCAGAGCGATTCACTCGTAATGAATAGGTCAAGGGTTCGATTCCCTTAGGCGGCTCCAAACGCAATGATGGTCCTCAGAGGGCCTTTCGACAGGCCCCGTGTGGCGCCGTGATGGCGACCGGCTCGACGATCGGGGGACGATGAGCGACGTCAGATGGGGCATCCTGGGCACCGGCGGCATCGCCCACACGTTCACCAAGGATCTTGTGGATGACGGGCACATGGTCGCCGCCGTCGGGTCGCGTACCCACGGGCGTGCCGAGGCCTTCGCCGACGAGTACGACATCCCGACCGCGTACGGCTCGTACCAGGAGCTCGTCGCCGACGACAACGTGGACATCGTGTACATCGCGACACCGCATCCGCAGCACGCCCCGAACGCCGAGCTCGCGCTCAATGCGGGCAAGCATGTGCTCATCGAGAAACCGTTCACCCTGAATGCGGCGGAGGCGAGCCGCGTCGTCGAACTCGCCGAGAGCAAGGGGCTGCTCGTGCTCGAGGCGATGTGGACCAGGTTCCTGCCGCACGTCAGGCGCATCCGAGAGCTCATCGCCGAGGGCACGCTGGGTCAGCTGCGCGAGTTCGCCGCCGACCACCAGCAGCTGCTTCCGAGCGACCCGCACCACCGCATCAACGCCCTTGAACTGGGCGGGGGAGCGCTGCTCGATCTCGGCGTGTATCCGATCTCCTTCGCTTCGATGCTCTTCGGGGAGCCGGAGATGGTGCAGGCCTCGGCACGCTTCGGCCCGACGGGTGCGGACCTCGCCACCGCAACGGTCTTCGGATATGGCGACCGCGCGCTGGCCGTCACCCGCTGCGCGAGCGATCTGCGCGGCACCAACACCGCGACGATTCTCGGAACGGATGCCTGCATCGAGATCGATTCGGTGTGGCACACCCCGACGAGCTTCCGGGTCATCATGCGTGACGGCGAGGTCACCGAGGCGTACAAGTCCCGCATCACGGGTCGGGGCACACAATTCCAGGCCCGCGAGGCCGAGCGGCTGATCGAGGCGGGGCTGATCGCGAGCGAGATCATGCCACCCGAAGAGTCGGTGTCGATCATGCGGACCATGGATGTCGTGCGTGAACGCATCGGACTGGTGTACCCGCAGGAGCGTCGAGGCTGAGGGTCGCGGCTGAGTTCCGGCTCGAGCCTGCGGCGCTGTTCCTTCACAGGTGCGCTCGGTAAACTCGGCCGAATGCACGACGACTCCCCCCGGTCGCGCCGTGACGGTCGTGACGACGACCACGCAGATTCGGCCTTCGATGCGCTCGGCTTGAGCGCGCTGTTCGGCGACGCCACGCAGGAGAATCCCGTGGTCGCCGGCGGCGACACGCCTACGCCAGCAGCTCCCGTCACACCGGTGAAGCCCGCCTTCGCCGACACCATCCCGGCGCAGCCTCCTGCGGAGCCGGCCCCCCTCTGGCCGGCTGAACTCCCGCTGTCGCAGCCGGTTGTGGAGCAGACTCCGGCCGAGGCTCCGACACCTTTCTCCTGGTTCGAGAGCGCGCCCGACCCGGTGCCGTCGGCGCCGGTCGATCCCGCACCCACGGCGATCTTCCCTGCGGTGACTCCCGTCGCGGCCGCTGAGACGACGGCCTTCCCTGGGGTGACTCCCGTCGCGGCCGCTGAGACGACGGCCGAGGTGCCTTCGCCGATGCCCGCCGTGGCACCCGCGGAGCCCGTCGTCGACACGCCGACGGTGGCATTCGACTCCACGGGATCGGATTTCACGGACGCGGAGGCAACGTCGGCTTTCGCGGCGGCGAGCCCCTTCCCCGACTCGGCGGCGAATCCCTTCCCCGACTCGGCACCCGTGTCGGCCAGAGGCTCAGCATCGGCGGCAGATGCGACCGAGGTGCTGGGTCTGGGCGGCGCCTCTGCCACCGGCGCCGGCGGATTGGCCAACGGCTCCGGACGATCGGGCTCGGGTGGCAACGGATCCGGCGGCTCGGGCTCCGGTGGCAGAGGTTCCGGTGGTAGCGGATCGGGCGGATCGGGCTCGGGTGGCGCAGGGCGCGGTGGATCGGATGGCCCGCTGGCGGGCATCCTGATGTTCATCCGTCAGCACCCGCGCGCCTGGCTCGTCGCCGCGATCGTCGCTGGTGTCCTCGTGCTCAGCGGGATCTCGTTCGGCATCGGTGCAGCTTCGGCATCACCGGCCGAAGCACAGGCTCTGGCGGCAGCGACGACGTCGGCGAAGCAGACGGCCACGCCGACCCCGACGCCGACGATGCGTCCCACGGCGTCTCCGGCAGCGGCCCCGAGCAAGCTACGCACGTGCTCCGTGGACTCCTACGCGGCGAACTCAGGCTTCGGCACGCTCGAAGCACAGGTCATGAACGCCTCGACGGGCGAGGTGCTGTACGACCGCAACGGCTCGAACCCCGCCCCCGCAGCGAGCGTGCAGAAGATGCTCGTCGCCGCGGCGGCGTTCAGCGTGCTCGGCCCGGACTACCGGGTGCCGACGACCGTCGTCAAGGGTTCACAGCCCGGCCAGGTCGTCATCATCGGCGGTGGGGACGTGACGCTGTCCGGCCTGCCCACCGGGCAGGACCCCTTCTACACCGGAGCACCGCACCTCGACGCGCTCGCCGCCCAGGTGAAGCAGGCCTGGGAGGCCGACCCGGCGAACGGCGGCCAGCCCATCACGTCGGTGGTCGTGGACACCTCCCTGTTCAGCGGCCCCGTGTGGCTGCCCAGCTGGGACGAGAACGAGGAGCGCGTCGTCGAGGGCTCGACCCCGTACATGACGGCGCTGATGGTCGACGGCGACAGGGCAGACCCGACCGCCGTCGAGTCGCCCCGCAGCACCGACCCGGTGGGCCGTGCAGCGCAGGACTTCGCGGGCGACCTCGGCGGCAACATCTCCGTGAGCCAGGGAACGGCACCGGCCGGAGCGCAGCAACTCGGCCAGGTGCTGTCACAGCCGGTCTCGGCGCTCGCGGAGCAGGCGCTGACCTACTCGGACAACACGATCATGGAGGAGCTCGCCCGCCTGGTCGCGATCAAGACCGGAGCAGGCAACAGCTTCGCCGCCATCAACGCCGGAGTGCTCAAGGGCCTTCAGACCTACGGCATCGACGAGACCGGCCTGTACTTCGCGGACGGCTCCGGCCTCAGCGCAGACAACAAGGTTCCCGCGTCGTACCTCACCAGGTTCCTCGTGAAGGTGGTCAACCGACAGGGCTCCCTCGGCGCGATCTACGACGGGATGCCCGTTGCCGGTCAGACCGGAACGCTCGGCCCCGGATACGGTCGGTTCGACGGCTCCTTCTCGTCGCAAGCCGACGGGCAGGTGAACGCGAAGACCGGGTGGATCAACACGGCGCGGACGCTCGCGGGCGTCATCCATGCGAAAGACGGCACGACCCTCACGTTCGCGGTCTACGCGCTGAACTTCCCCGGGGACAACGCCGCGCTGTCGGCGATCGACGACCTGACCACCGCGTTCTACCTCTGCGGCAACAACCTGTCTAACAACTAGCGGGTTTCGAGACGCGCGCCTTCGGCGTGCTCCCCGGCCGGCGGGAGACGCTGTCAATGGGTGCCACGAGCGCCGGGCGGCGGGCACAATGGACGGATGCCGCGATGGATCAGGATCGTCCTCCCCGCAGTGCTGATCCTCGTGTGGCTTGCCCTCGCAGGGATCGGCGGACCCTATTTCGGGCGCGTCGACGAGGTGTCGAGCAACGACCAGGCCAGCTACCTGCCGGCCAGCGCGGATGCCACGAAGGTGGCGGACCGGCAGTCGAAGTTCAGCGGGAGCAGCGACGTTCCCGCGATCGTCGTCTTCCATCGTGACGGCGGCCTGACCGATCAGGACATCGCGGACATCACGTCGGACGCGAAGGCGATCGCGAAGCTCGATGGGGTGAGCGGCGACGTCTCACCGCCCATCGCGTCGAAGGACGGCTCCGCCGTCGAAATGTTCGTGCCGATCGCAGATGACTCAGCCCTCGACACGCACGTCGCCGCCCTGCGCGATCACCTGGCGAAGAGCGTTCCCGACGGGGTAGACGTCTACGTCACAGGGCCGGCCGGATTCACCGCGGATCTCGTCGCAGCGTTCGGAGGCATCGACGGCATCCTGCTCGCCGTCGCGCTGCTGGCCGTCTTCATCATCCTGGTC
>JBQCJQ010000216.1:0-2838 GCA_051952615.1 Humibacter sp. | reverse complement strand
GCTGCGCGCCCGCCCCATTCACCGACAGTCCCCCCCCCCCCCACACGGGGGGTTACCCCCCGCGTATTGGGTGTGGGGGTGCTGCCCCGCGGAGGTGGGGCGCTGCGGAGGTGGGGCGTTGGCTACGCGATCGCCTTGTCGACGATCTTCTTCGCCTCGGACTGCACCTCTCGCAGGTGGTCGTCGCCGATGAACGACTCCGCGTAGATCTTGTAGACGTCCTCTGTACCGCTCGGGCGAGCCGCGAACCAGGCGTTCTCGGTGACCACCTTGACCCCGCCGATCGCGGCGTCGTTGCCCGGCGCCTTGGACAGCTTCGCGGTGATCTTCTCGCCCGCGAGCTCGCTCGCACCGATCGCGTCGCCGTCGAGCTTGCCCAGCTTGGCCTTCTGCTCCTTGCTGGCCGCGGCATCCACCCGCTGATACACCGGAGCACCGAACCGCTCGGTGAGCCCGCGGTAGAGCTGCGAAGGGCTCTTGCCCGTCACTGCGGTGATCTCGCTGGCGAGCAGTGCGAGCAGGATGCCGTCCTTGTCGGTCGTCCATGCGGTGCCATCCATGCGCAGGAACGACGCACCGGCGCTCTCCTCGCCGCCGAACGCGACGGAGCCGTCGACGAGCCCGGGAACGAACCACTTGAAGCCCACCGGCACCTCCCAGAGGCGGCGGTCCAGCGACGCGGCGACGCGGTCGATGATGGATGACGAGACGAGGGTCTTCCCGACCGCGGCATCCGCTCGCCAGTCGGGGCGGTGGCCGTAGAGGTACTCGATGGCGACCGCCAGATAGTGGTTGGGATTCATCAGCCCGCCATCCGGCGTCACGATTCCGTGCCGGTCGGCATCGGCGTCGTTGCCGGTGAGCACCTGGTAGTCGTCCTTGTGCTTCAGGACGGACGCCATGGCCGAGGGGCTGGACGGATCCATGCGGATCTTGCCGTCCCAGTCGAGGGTCATGAAGCCCCACTGCGGGTCGATCACGGGGTTCACCACGGTGAGGTCGAGGCCGTACGTCTCGCCGATGAGCGCCCAGTCATGGGCGCTCGCACCGCCGAGCGGGTCGGCGCCGATGCGGACGCCAGCGCGCCTGATGGCATCCACGTCGATGATGTTGCGCAGGTCATCCACATAGTTAGCGCGGAAGTCGTAGGTGGCGACGCCGCTCGGCTCTGCGCGGCTGACGTAGCGGAGGCCGTCGGCGAGGATCTCGTTTGCGCGGTTGGCGATCCAGCCGGTGGCATCCGAGTCGGCCGGTCCGCCGTGCGGAGGGTTGTACTTGAAGCCGCCGTCGCGGGGCGGGTTGTGGCTGGGGGTCACCACGATGCCGTCCGCCTTCGGCTGCCCCTGGTGCTCTTTGTTGTACTTGATGATCGCGTGGCTGACCGCCGGTGTCGGCGTGTAGTCGTCGTACTCGTCGACCAGCACGTCGACACCGTTCGCCACCAGCACCTCGAGGGCGGTGGTCTGCGCGGGCATGCTCAGGGCGTGGGTGTCGGCACCGATGAAGAGCGGGCCCGTGGTGCCTTGACCGCGGCGGTACTCGACGATCGCCTGCGTCGTCGCCGCGATGTGGTCGTCGTTGAACGCCGTGTCGAAGGCGCTGCCGCGGTGGCCGCTGGTGCCGAACACAACACGTTGAGACGGCACCGAAGCATCCGGATGCAGGTCGTAGTAGGCCCGCACGAGGGCTTCGATGTCGATGAGGTCGTCAGGGGTCGCTGGGGTTCCTGCGCGATCGGTCATGCGGAAAGTCTGGCACCTGACGGGCGTCACGTCTCGTCCCCGTGTGGGTCCGGCCCGCCACTCCGGTGCGCCACCACCGTGCCCAACCCCAACCATGCCGAGTTTCGGAGATCTGAGCCTGGGGTCGGCGTGTCGGGGTCGCGGTGCGGCGTGTCGCGGCGAATCTCCGAAATCCGGCATGGGTGAGCGGAGGAGAGGCTTGGGCTGGATGGAGGAAGAGGAGAGAGATTGGGGTCGATAAGCTGGCGGGCATGTCGGATGCCTACAGCTTCCTCGGCCCGAGCGGCACCTTCACCGAGGCCGCGCTCGCCCAGGTCCCGGAGGCGAAGGGCAAGACCTGGCGTGCCGTGAACAACGTCGGCGAGGCGCTGAACGATGTCGTCACCGGGCGCAGCGTCGCCGCGATGATCGCCATCGAGAACTCGATCGAGGGCGGGGTATCCGCGACGCAGGACGCGCTCGCGACCATCCATGGGCTGCGCATCATCGGTGAATACCTCGTGCCGGTCGGGTTCGTGCTGGTGGCGCGACCCGGTACGACTCTGGCCGACGTGAAGACGGTGACGGCGCATCCGGTCGCGTACGCCCAGTGCAATGGGTGGTTGGGCGCGACGATTCCTGCACACGATTACGTTCCCGCGTCGAGCAATGTCGCGGCCGCGACATCGCTGCTGGAACTGGATGACGCAGGTCGCCCCATCAGCCCCGCCGACGCCGCGATCGCGCCGCCGACCATCGTCGACCACCACGACCTCGTCGTGCTGGCCGAGAACATCATCGACAACCCGAACGCGGTCACCCGATTCGCGCTGGTGAGCCGAACGAGGAGCATCCCGGAGCCGACCGGCGCGGACAAGACCAGCCTCATCGTCGAGCTGCCCTCCGATCGTTCGGGCACGCTCGTCGAGATGCTGGAGCAGTTCTCGACGCGGGGCGTGAACCTGAGTCTCATCGAGTCGCGCCCGATCGGCGACGAATTCGGCCGCTACCGCTTCGTCATCGATGCCGACGGGCACGTCAGCGACGAACGGGTGGCGGATGCCCTGCTCGGGCTCTTCCGGTTCAGTCCGAGGATCATCTTCCTGGGCTCGTATCC
>JBQCJQ010000215.1:0-2412 GCA_051952615.1 Humibacter sp. | reverse complement strand
CACCCCGAGGAACACCTCCACCAGCCCGGCCGCGATCATGAGTGCCGCGCCGATGAAGTATCCGAATGCGACTGCACCGATGCCGATGGAGACGAACTGGCCGAACAGGAGCGGGCCGATGATGCCGCCGAGGCCTGTGCCCACGGCGTAAAAGAACGCGATGGACATCGCGCGTGTCTCCATCGGGAAGATCTCGCTCACGGTCAGGTACGCAGCGCTCGCCCCGGCTGAGGCGAAGAAGAACACGACCACCCAGCACGCCGTCAGCCAGACGGCATCCAGAAGGCGCAGATCGAACAGGATGCCCGTGCCGACCAGCAGCACGCCGCTGCCGATGTAACACACGGAGATCATCACCCTGCGTCCGATCGTGTCGAACAACCGCCCCAGCAGGGCCGGCCCGAGGAAGTTGCCCACGGCGATGGGAACGAGCGCCCACGGCGCCACGTCATCCGGAACCTTCAGGAGCTGGGTCAGCACCAACGCGTAGGTGAAGAAGACCGCGTTGTAGAGGAACGCCTGTCCGATGAACAACGAAAGGCCGAGCACGAATCGCTTCGGATACTTGGTGACGGCGACCCGCGCGATCTCACCGAAGCCCGTCGAACGTCGCTGATGGATCTCCATCGCTCGGTCATCCTCGACGGTCTCGAGCTTCTCTCCGACGTCGTCTTCCACCTCCTTCTCGATCTCGAGCACCTCCTTCTCCGCGTCTGCGTCGTAGCCGTGGATGACCATCCATCGCGGCGACTCGGGCACGTTGCGCCGCACCAACAGGATGCTCAGCCCGAGCACGGCACCGAGGCCGAACGCGAGCCGCCATCCGATGTTCGGGGCAAAGATGCTCGTGTTCAGGAGCACGACGGTGAGCATCGCGCCGAAGGCTGTCCCGAGCCAGTACGAGCCGTTGATCGCGAGGTCGACCACGCCTCGGCGCTTCGCCGGGATGAGCTCATCGATCGCCGAGTTGATGGCAGAGTACTCACCGCCGATCCCCGCCCCGGTGAAGAACCGGCACGCGAAGAAGAAGAGTGGTGTGAACGAGAAAGCCGTCGCCACGGTCGCCAGCAAGTAGAGGCCGAGCGTGATCATGAAGAGCTTCTTGCGCCCGAAGCGGTCGGTCAGATAGCCGAAGACCAAGGCGCCGACGCACGCACCGGCCACATAGACGGCCGCCGCGAGCCCCACCTCGCCGGGCGTGAGCCCAAGCCCGCTGGACGCCTCGGTGAGCCGGCTGCCGATGGCTCCGACGATGGTCACCTCGAGGCCGTCGAGAATCCAGACGGTGCCGAGCCCGACGACGACCATCCAGTGCCAGTGCGACCACGGCAGCCTGTCGAGTCGAGCCGGAATCGTGGTTTTGACCGTCTTCAATTCCTGTTGCGGCATGAACTCCCCCTCGAACCGCGCGGCCGAAAGCCGCTCACACGACCGCAGGCTAGGAGGGGCCATCGAGGGCGCTCAATCCGTTGCGATCCTGCTGCCCAGGCGCTATGGAGCGGCACCTGAGGCGAACGGAACGGCTTCACGGATTGATCGAACGCTGCAAGCGACTCAGAACGCGTCGACCAGGGCGAGCTCCTTGGCTACCCGCACGGCCTGCACCCGGCCGACGACCTTCAGCTTGGCCAGGATCTTCTCCACATGAGCGTCGACGGAAGACAGTGAGAGATTGAGCAACTCGCCGATGTCCGTGTTCGTTTCACCCCACGACATCAGGTTCAGCACCTCCAGCTCGCGCCGACTCAGACCCAGGTCACCAGCGCGGACGATCGCACCCACCTCACGCTGAATGGTCGTTCTTGCCTCATCCAGTGCCCGCAACTCGGAGCCGGAGAATTCTGCGGTGTTGGTCACATCTAGGTGCATCGTGCCCACCGGGACTTCATCGTCTACAAGGAGGAACGACACGCCTCGCGTGTATCCGGAGTTGAGCAGGAACTCCTCGGCGGTGGCGGTTTCCCGGAGGGTCGACGCCCTTGTCCAGTCCAATATCTCGCGCGGATGCTCGGCTACGGGACGGAAGGCGGGGCCGTGGCCGATGAAGTACTCCAGCCCGTGACGTACGCGGTCCGGATCGATCCGATAGTTGAACAGCACCCGGTCGGGGCCGTCGGGCTTGTGGCGAACAGTGACCAGCACGACCGCGCAGTCCACCACGCTCTGCAGCCGGTTCAAAGCTCCGATCACACGATCTCGCGGGCCTCGAGTACTGCGCGCAAGCTCTCCGATCTGCGGAGTTGCATCCAGTTCCTGACCCACGAGCATCCACGGTAAGAGCCACGTCGAGCACCAGATCTCCGAAGTCGGTCACTCGGAGTCGAATTCACCCGATACCTCACCCCTGGGTGCCCCTTATTGGGGTACTCAGACCTGTCTACTCCACCTTCGGCACACCGAGCGCTCCGCCGT
>JBQCJQ010000214.1:0-12198 GCA_051952615.1 Humibacter sp. | reverse complement strand
TCCGGCCGAGGCCGGGCGACGTGCTAAAGTCTCATACGCACTTGGGGCTATGGCGCAGTTGGTAGCGCGTCTCGTTCGCAATGAGAAGGTCCGGGGTTCGAATCCCCGTAGCTCCACCGACAAGACGCCCGGTCAGAGATTCTTTTCCGACCGGGCGTTCGCTCATTCAGGGGTGGGAACGAGAAGGGGCCCGGCACCGCCGAGCCCCTCCCGTACTGCTGCTCCTTAGTGCACCCAGCCGGAGCGGGGGCTGCCCCATCCGGTCTCGCTGTCCCATCCGGTGCCCACCGACAGGCTCGTGGTGGCGCCGTTGAACGTACGCACCGAGTAGGTGTACCCGCCTGTGGCGTCCAGCCCGTTGGTGAAGTCGACCCGGATCGCACCCGCGTCAGGCATCGTGCCCGTCACGTCCTGGATGCCCGCGCCCTTCGTGCTGTAGATGAGCGGGTTCAGCAAGCCGAGGCCGCTGCCGCCCGCCGCCTGGATCTTCAGCGCCGTGATGCCTGCGAACAGCGGTGAGGCGAGGCTCGTGCCGCCGATGCGGAACGTGTCGTACGCGGACGTGTTGCCGAACGTCTGCGTCTGACCGATCAGCATGCCCGTCGTCGGGTCGGCGTCCATCGCGACATCCGGCACCGCGCGCCCGCCGTTCGGGCTCTGGATGCCTGCGTCCTTCTGATACTGCGGCTCGGCGATGTTCGACGAGTATCCGCCACCGCCTCCGTAGAGGAAGTCCGTGCTCAACGCCCAGGCTCCGTTCGCGAGCGAGTACTTCGACGTCTGCCAACCGGTCTCGCCGCTCAGGCCGCTGTTCGTGATCGCGGTCGAGGTGCCGCCGACGGCGGTGACGTATGGGTCGGATGCCGGGTAATCGGTCTGCGGTGACCCGACCGCCGTCGCCTCGTCGCCGTTGTCTCCGCTGGAGAACACGTAGCTGATGCCCTGCACGGCTCCCTGAAGGAAGAGCGTCTCGTACGCGTTCAGCAGTGCCGGCTTCACGACGTCGCCCACGCCACCCCACGAGTTCGTCACGATCTTCGCGACGTTCTCATCGTTGATGCGTGCGAACGTGTCGATCAGGTCGCTGTCGTTGCAGCTCTTGCCCGCGTAGTACCGGATGTTCGCCCCAGGGGCCATCGCGTGCACAGCCTCGACGTCGAGCGTCTCTTCTCCGTACCAGCCGGATGCGTCGCACTGCGTCTTGCCGTTGGAGGCGTTCACGTGGGTGAAGGCGTTCGGGATGCTCTCGCTGTACTGCCCTGCCGCGAGCGGCTTGTCACCCGTCTGCTTCGCATAGGCATTGGCATCCGCAACGATCGTCGGCGACGCGTAAGCGTCGGTGATCGCGACCGTCACGCCGGTGCCGTCGTAGCCGCCGGTCAGACCCGCCTCGTACGCATTGCGCAGCTGCGGACCGGTGTAGCCGCACGGCGAGTAGGGGATCGCCTTGCCGTTGAACGGCGGCAGGACGGTGCCGTCAGGTGCGGGCGTGTTGGCCGGGGTCGCCGCGCCGTAGGTCGTGCCGCAGACCGGAGCGTTGCGGTAGCCGGCGCTGGGCGGTGACGGCTTCTGCGTCTGCGGCGACACGGTGGAAGGAGTCGTGTCGAGGCCGCTGATCGCGCTCACCGCTGAGGCGAGGGATGACGGCACGCTGGCGGGCCCGGAGGGCGCCTGCACGGTGAGTCCGTCGTGCGTGTAGTTCGAGATCGTGACGCCGAACGCCTTGTCCGCGGCTCCCACGCCGCCTGAGACGTCGACGTAGCGGCGCTGCGGGTCGACGGTCGCCTTGAGGCCTGCACCGGTGAGCCAGCTGGTCACCGAGTCGACGGTCGCCGTCGTCGGGTCGAACGTCGCGTGGTACTGCGCCGCGGTGAGGAAGTGCTTGTACTGGGCGTTGCCCGGCGTGGAGACCGCCGTGGCGAGCGACTGCAGGGCTGCTGTGCCGCCCTGCGGGGCGAGGTAGACGCGAGCCGACACCGCGCCGGTGGCGGGTCCGCCCTTCTTGACCGCCTTGCCGTGCGTGAGCCAGCCGGGCGAGGAGTTGGGTATCGGCGAGGACGCGGACGCCGCGTTCGCAGCACCGGCCCCTCCAAGAACGGCGGCGACTGTCGCGATGACGGCGAGCGACACACCGAGGACATGTTTGCGCATCCGGGATCTCCAGACTTCAGATTCGGTCTTCGGCGGGCGCCGACGGCCGCGACGACGATGCTAAACCCGGATGGCCCTCCCTCAACAGAGGGGCAGGCCTACGATGCGATCATGAGCGAGATTCCGGACGGAAAGCCCGATCCGCTGGAGAAGGCACGCTACGAGACCGCCGTGCAGCTCGGGTATCTGAACGCGGGGGAGTTGGGCGGCGTGCTCGACGAATCCCGCGCCCAGCGCGACCGGGGCATCGACGCGGGCGGCCGCATCGGTCGGAGGCGTCCTCACTCGAAGGCGATCTGGCGGGTGCGCGTCGTGTCTGCGGTCTTGGCGATCGTGCTTGCGGTACTGACCGTCGCGTCGATCTTCGTTCTGTCCCTGACGATCGGTTTCATGCCAGAAGTGACCATCGTTCTCTTCGTGCTGGCCGTCGTCGCCACGGCGGTGTGGATCGGAACGTACGGAGCGGAGCGTCGGGAGATCCTCCGTCGGCACGCCAGAGAGCACTCAGAGCAGGAGCGCCGCGCGGCGAGGTAGAAGTCGCGTCATCCGATCAGGCCGGTCCGCACCATGATCGCGATGCCGATGAGAATGAAGACCACCGGGATGACCCAGTGCCCCCACCGCTGCACGAGCGCGACCGTGCGGGGATGCGCGGTCAGCAGGCCGCCGAGCAGGCACCAGACCGCGACCGCCACGGCGAACACCAGCAGCGTGATGGCGAGCTCCATCGGAGTCATCGTGCGGAAGGCCGGTGTATAGGCGGCCACGTTGTCCGCACCGTTCGCGATGGTCACGGCGACGACGCCGGGGAGGCCCCGCACGACCGGTGCCATCACCGGCTCGGGGGAGCGATGATCGCGGATGGCCATGACGAGGCGCCAGACGCCGATCCCGAGCGGGATCAGGCCGAGCACGCCGATCCAACGTGTCGTGACGAAGCCGAGCCCGACGGCGGCGAGCAAGGAGATCACGACGAGGATCGCCACGCCGACGTACTGGCCGGCCCAGATCTGCCAGGGTCGGGGCCGGCCGCCCGCGCGTGCGGTGGGCCGGAACAGGGTCAGCAGGATCAGATCGTCGAGGTTCGTGCCGACGAACAGCACCACCGCGGTCGCGATGGTCGCCAGGATGTCGGGCACCACCCCACCCTAGGGAAATCGTGTCTCGAGAAATCGGGCGTTAGCCTGAGCGCATGGCAGATGTCGCGGTGGTGACCGGCACGTCGTCGGGCATGGGGATGTTCACGGCCGTCGAGCTCGCACGCAAGGGACTGACCGTGGTCGCGACGATGCGCGACCTCACCCGATCGGAACGTCTGCGCGATGCCGCCGCGGACGCAGGCGTGCAGGTCGACATCCGGGCCCTCGACGTGGTCGACCACACTGCTGCCGCCCGCCTCGTCGACGAAGTGATCGCGGACCACGGACGTGTCGACGTGCTCGTCAACAACGCGGGCAGGGGCGGCGTCGGCACGGCGGAGCAGCTCAGCATGGCCCAGATCCAGGCGCAGCTCGACGTCAACTACCTCGCCCCCGTCAACCTCGCCAAGCTGGTTCTGCCTGGCATGCGGGAGCGCGGCTCAGGACACATCCTCACCGTGACCAGCGTCGGTGGAACCGTCGGCCAGCCGTTCGCCGACGCGTACTGCGGCGCGAAGTTCGCGGTGGAGGGGTTCATGCAGTCGCTCGCCGTGGTCGCAGAGCGATTCGGCGTGCACGTCGGTGTGATCGAGCCTGCTGCCGTGTCGAGCGACTTCGTCGTGAACGCGGAGCGACCGGTGGATGCCGGTGCCTATCAGCCTCTGCTCGACGCGTACCTGTCGCGCACGGCGGGCGCGTTCGCGAACGCGCAGACCCCGCAGAGCGCCGGTGCGGCGATCGCGGATGCCGCGATCTCGGAGGACTTCCGCTTCCGCTGGCAGACCTCGGAAGGGGCATCCGCATTCGTCGGTGTCTCCCTCGCAGATCTCGACGGTGAGCGGGTCGCAGGCTTCACCCGCCCCTGGATCGCCTGACGCGACGTCGGCGGCGGTGATCGTCGTCGTCGCCTGAGCGGAACCTCATGGCGACGGAGGCGGAATCCGTCGCGACTTCAGCCGGTGTTCAGCGCCGGTTCGCATGCTCACCATCGAGAAGGTTCGACCGTGGCGCCCAGACAGCGCCGGGCCACCCTCCGTTCACCTCCCGGCCATGTGCGCGGCAGACCGACGACACATCCGTTGCTGATCATTTCTAACGATCGTTTGTTCTGCAAAATAACTGGAACGGGAGTAGCTCATGGTCTCATCGAGGCGCCTGCTGGCTGCCGGGGTCGTCGGAGCCCTGGCCGTCGCGCTGACCGGATGCACGGCAGCGGCGGCATCGTCGTCGACAGGTACGGCATCCGCCGCCGGCACCAAGGTGGAGCCGCTCGTGCTGTACGCGGCGGAGGGCTACGACGCCGCCATGGCGAAGGCCTTCACAGCGAAGACCGGCATCCCCGTCAAGGTGGATGACGACAGCACCGGCCCGCTGCTGACGAAGATCGCCGCCGAGAAGAACAACCCGCAGTGGTCCCTGCTGTGGGTCGACGGCGACCAGGCGTTCGCATCTCTCGACCAGCAGGGCGAGCTGCTGCCCTACAAGTCTCCGGTCACGCTGACGGCTGAGGGGAAGGCCATCCAGCCGTCCGACAACGCCTACAGCCCGACAGGCACGACGGTGATGGCGGCGCTCATCTACAACGCGGCCAAGACCAGCGCCGTGCCGACGAGCTACCAGGATCTGCTCGGCTCCGCCTACGCCGGCAAGGTCGGCATGAACGACCCGGCGCAGTCCGGCCCGACCTACCCCTTCATCGCCGGCGTGATGAACCAGCTCGGCGGTCAGAGCAGCAACGGCATCAGCAAGGGCGAGAGCTACTTCCAGTCCCTCAAGTCGAACGGGCTGAAGGTCTTCCCGACCAACGGTGACACCCTGCACGCTCTCGAGACCGGACAGATCGACTACGGGCTCATCCAGAGCTCGGCCGCGGTAGGCGAGACCATCAAGGTGAAGCCGACGGCTCAGTTCCAGCCGAAGATCGTCTACCTGCCCAAGTCGACCCTGCTCCCGAGCGTGCTCGGCATCGACAAGGGCGTGGACGCGACGCAGCAGGCCGAGGGCAAGAAGTTCATCGACTTCGCGCTGTCGCCCGCCGGGCAGAAGGTCATGCAGGGCGCCGACACCAGCGGTGACTCGCTCTTCTGGCCGATCGTCGCGGGTGTCTCTGCGCTTCCGCAGCTGCCCGCCTTCCCGTCGTCGTACCAGCGGCTCGACCCGACCTACTGGGGCGCCAAGGAGCCGAACGTCGTGAGCTGGTTCGAGCAGAGCATCAAGTGAGTCGAGCCACCGTGCCACTCGTGGCCCCCGCCGTCGTCGGTGGGGGCCACGGGGCCGTGAGTGCAGTGGATGTCGGAGCAGACGCCCCCGCGAAGTCGTATCGCACCAGCGCGTGGCGTCGCGTGCGTATCCGGCCGATCGTCGGGCTCTGGATCGTTCTCATCGCCATCCTCGTCGTGCCCATCGGCCTCTTCCTGATCATCGCGATCAGCCCGGCTCTGCTCGACCAGGGGACGGACTGGTTCAGCTTCGCCTCGTTCCAGCAGGCGCTCACGGGCGCGACCCTTCAGGGCTTCCTGAACTCGTTCATCATCGGAGTGGTCGCCGCGATCGCCGCGACCGGCGTGGGATTCGGCCTGGCATGGATGCTCCTGCGCACGAACGCGCCGGCACGCACCATCACCACCGGCCTGATCTTCGCCCTCTTCCTCACGCCGTCGTACCTGATCGCGCTGGGGTGGCAGAGGCTCGTCGAACCGAACGGCGTCATGCAGGTGATGGGGCTCGACCCCGTTCCGCTGCGGGATGTGATCTACAGCCCCGTCGGCGTCGCGCTGGTGCTCACCGTGAAGGGCATCCCGTTCGCCTACCTCGCGGTGGCCGCCGCACTGCGGGGCCTCGGTCGCGAGCACGAGGACGCCGTCCGCGTTCACGGCGGAGGCGCGGGCACGAGCATCCGGATGGCTCTCGTGCTGATCTCGCCCGCGATCTGGTCGGCGCTCGCCATCGTCTTCGCCGAGTCGGTGAGCGACTTCGGTGTGGCATCCACCCTCGCCAACGCCGCTCAGTTCCCCGTCGCGACGTACGCGCTGTACAACGCCGTCGAGGTCTTCCCCGTGAACTTCCCGCTGGCGTCGGCCATCAGCTGGCTGCTCCTCGTGCTCGTCGTCGTCGCCCTCGTGCTGCAGAACCGGGCGCTGCGCGGGCGCAGCTACCGGGTGCTCAGCGGGCGATCCCGTGCCGGACGGGTGACCGCGCTGACCTGGCAGGCGAAGGTCGTGTGGCTGGTGTGCTTCGCGCTGCTCATCCTGACGACTCTCGGCGTTCCGGTGTTCGGCGCCATTTCTGCCTCACTCATCGACGGCCTCGGAAGTCTCGCCGGGAGCCACCAGTGGGACCTCTCCAACTACCAGCGGGTGCTCACCAGCCCCGACCTCGGCGGCCCGCTGTTGTACTCGGCAGGGCTCGCGACGATCACCGCGACCGTCGCGATCGTTCTCGCGGTGGCCTGTGCGCGCATCCTCGCGACGAAGGGAACAGGGGTGGCGGGCCGCGCGATGGACATGATCCTGCTGGGCGCCGTCGCTCTGCCGGGCATCGTGTTCGCCGCCGGGTACATCTTCACCTTCAACCTGCCGCAGGTGAACGCCGTGGGCATCCGCATCTACGGCACGACCGCGCTGCTCGTGCTCGCATACCTCGCCACCGCTCTGCCGTCGACCACCCGCATGCTGGTCGGCTCGTCGAGCCAGCTGCACGAGTCGATGACGCACGCCTCGCGCGTGCACGGCCGTGGCGCCATCCGCACCTGGCTGTCCGTGACGCTGCCGATCATCTCGCGGCCGCTCCTGACCGCCTGGCTCCTGACCTACTCGGCGACACTGCTCGAGCTACCCGTCTCGCAGCTTCTCGCGCCGCCCGGCCAGCAGCCGATCTCGGTGGGCATCACGACAGCCCTCGGCAAATACGACTTCGGAGGAGGAACGGCCATGGAAGTGCTCGCCATCCTGTCGGCGCTCGCCGTGGTGGGCCTCGCGTACGGCGCCTATCGACTGCTGACCCCTGCCGGCTGGCGCGCGATCGGAGCGTCGACGTGAGCGCCGATGCCCTGGTGGATGTCGGCGCCGACGGTGCTCCGTTCGCGTTGCGCATCCAGGGCGGAGGCAAGTCGTTCGGGCGCACGAAGGTGCTGTCGGACATCCAGCTGGAGCTCGCTCCTGGGCGCTTCCTCGTGCTGCTCGGCCCTTCGGGATCCGGCAAGTCGACCCTGGCGCGCATCATCGCCGGAGTCGAGGAGATCGACGAGGGCGTCGTCGAGATCGGTGGCCGGGTCGTCAGCGGGCGGGGAAAGCAGGTGCCGCCCGAACGGCGCGACCTCGCGATGGTCTTCCAGGACTACGCCCTGTGGCCGCACCTGACGGCGGCGCAGAACATCGCGTTCGCCCTGCGTCGTCGAAAGCTCGGTGCCGCCGAGACGGCGTCGCGGGTCGAGCGGATGCTCGTGCGCGTAGGCCTGGACGGTATGGGCTCCCGCTACCCGAACGAGCTCTCGGGCGGGCAGCAGCAGAGGGTGGCGCTCGCAAGGGCGCTGGTCGCCGACCCGTCGCTGGTCGTCTTCGACGAGCCGTTGTCGAACCTCGACGCCGACCTGCGCGAGAAGCTTCGGGTCGAGATCGCCACGCTCGTCGCGGAGTCGGGCGCGAGCGCCGTCTACATCACGCACGACCAGTCGGAGGCCTTCGCGCTCGCCGACGAGATCGCCGTGCTCGATCGCGGACGGGTCGTGCAGGTCGGCAGCCCCGAGGAGATCTACCACCGGCCGGCGACGCCGTTCGTGGCCCGGTTCACCGGCCTGTCGGGTCGCGTGGCCGGGACCGTCGTCGCCGACGCTGACGGCTACGTCGACGTCAGCTCGAACGGTCATCGCGTGGCGGCCGTCGCGATCGGCGGCGATCTCGACATGGAGCCCGTCGACGTGCACGTGCGCCAGGCAGCGCTGTCCCTGCTCCCCGCAGGCGCCGCGCACGGGAGCGAGTCGCGGGATGAGCGCGTCGAGGTTCGACGCAGCAGTCTTCCGGGGACCGTGGTGGACATCGCCTACCGCGGTGCGTCGTACGATCACGTGATCGATACGCCGCTCGGCCGTTTCACCTCGGTGCACGATCGCAAGGCGTGGCCCCGAGGCGAGCGATGCACGCTCGTGATCGACGCGGCAGGTGCGTTCGCGTTCCCCGTCGAGGACGACCGCTGAAAGAGCCGGGCAAACCGCCCCAAACCGCCTGACTGGGCAGGTCGCGTAACGACCGTTAGAATACTGAGATAACCAACCTGGAGGATTTCCGTTCGATGAACGCCGGTGCACTCTTCATAGCCACCTTCCTGGCCTGTCTGGTGGAGGCGGTCGAAGCCACGACCATCGTCCTCGCCGCGGGCACGGCCAGGAACTGGCGATCAGCGCTCTGGGGCGTCGCCGCCGGCGTCGGCGTGCTCGTCGTCGCTGTGGCCATCGCGGGGCCGGCCGTCGAGCTGATCCCGATCCAGGCGCTGCGCGTCCTCGTCGGCGGACTGCTGCTCGTGTTCGGTCTGCAGTGGATCACGAAGGCGGTGCTGCGGGCATCCGGCCGCAAGGCGCTGCACGACGAGTCCGCCATCTTCGCCCGCGAGGTCGCCGCCGCCCAGGGCCACAACGGGTCCGCGGATGATGCGGCGCCCGTGCGCCGCGGTCTGGTCACCGACTGGTACGGCTTCACCCTGTCGTTCAAGGGTGTGGTGCTCGAGGGTCTCGAGGTCGTCTTCATCGTGCTCACCTTCGGTGCGAACGCCGGGCAGGTCGGCCTCGCGTCGTTGGCCGCCGCTGCGGCGATCGTCGTGGTGGTCATCCTCGGTCTGATCGTTCGCGGACCGCTGTCGCGCATCCCCGAGAACACCCTCAAGTTCATCGTCGGCATCATGCTCAGCGCCTTCGGTCTGTTCTGGGCTGCGGAGGGCGCTGGGACCGAGTGGCCGGGTTCCGACATCGCGCTTCTCGTGATCGCGCCCGCCATCGCGGTGTACGCACTCGTGTTGGTCGCCATCCTTCGCAAGCCGAAGCCCGAGCCACAGGAAGAGAAGCAGGTCGTCACCGTGGCCGCCGCCGCGACTGGCGTCGGAAGCTCGGAAGGGATAGTCCAGCCGGCTCAGCCGACCCCCGCGCCGGCCGCAGAGCCCGCCCGTCGACGGGTGACGTTCGGTTCGGCGGCCCGCGCGTTCGGCCGGTTCTGGTACGACTTCCTGATCGGAGACGACTGGTTCGTCGCCACGGCCGTCGCGATCGGCATCGTGATCACCGCGCTGCTGTCGCTGGTGGCGCCTGCGGCGTCGTGGATCGCGCTGTCGGCGGCCGTGCTGGTCATCCTGCCGTGGAGCATCAGGCGCGCCCAGCACTAACGGTGCGCCATGCCGCGCCGCCCGGTGCCGCCGAGCGCCCCTGCCCGGCGCCGCCGCGCCCGAGGGCTCAGTGGCCCTCGGGCTCCTCCGCGTAGACGCGGGCGGCGTAGTCCTCGAGGGCGCGCTCGCACCGTTCGAGGGCGGCTTGCGCGGCCGAGCGGCCGTCCGCGCCGAAGTGATCGCGCTCGCACACCTTGGCGAACCAGTTCGCGAGCTTCGTGTAGTCGACCTCGTTCTCTTCAAGCTCGGCGTAGCTGAAGTGCGACTTGTCGTACTCCTTCTGGATCTCCTCCAGGAACCCCTCGCAACGGTCGACGATCTCGTCGAACTCGTCGCTGCGGGCCGCCTGGAAGAGCGAAAGGATCGTCTCCTCGCCGGCGAGCACGGTTGTCTGCGTGAGCACCGCGGTGCCCGACATTTCGATGATGTCGTGCCGCAGTTTGCGCAGCGCCCTCTCGGAAGCCGGAGTCCGCGGGAACGCGGCGACGGAGTTCTGCAGGTAGACGGCGCCGAGCGACTTCAGTCGCCGCCACGCGCCGGCGCGCAGGCGGGTCGGCTCCGGCGGGATCTTGTAGATGAGCAGGAGCCACTCCGTGCCCTTCTCGGGCGGAGTTGCTGAGGCGACGGACACCTGCGAGTCGGACGGCACGAGATCAGGCTATCCGTGGGAACCGGCGCCGTGCAGCCTCGGCGCGGGTGAGGTGCAGTGGTCCCCATCGACGGGCGTCGACGCGGCAAGTAGCGTTGCGGCAGACCGCCCGTGAAGGAGAACCCCGTGTCCGACTACAACGCACCGTCCAACATCAGCCCCGCCGGATGGTACGCCGAGCCCGGCACGGGCCTTCTGCGTTGGTGGGACGGCGCTGCGTGGGGTGCGTATCAGCAGCAGCCGGCACCCGTCGTGCCGGTCGTCGTGGTCACGCCGGTTCAGAACGGATTCGCGACCGCTGCGCTCATCCTCGGCATCTGGGGCTTCGTCACGACCTGGATTCCCATCTTCATCGGACTCTTCGTCGGGGGCATCCCGGACATTCTCGCGATCGTCTTCGGCATCCTCGGTATAGCCAGGGCCAGGGCCCTCGGAGGTCGGGGCCTCGCGCCCGCCGTCGTCGGACTCGTGCTCGGGTCGGTCGCGTTCCTCTCCGTCTTCATCGGCGCGGGCTGGCTCTGGTAGCAGCCAGGCGCACCCGCCCCGTACCCACCTCACGCCGTCGCGACGACCCGCGACATCCCGAGCGTTGCTCCGGCAGCGTCGAGCGCGACGACCCGCACCTGGGCGGCACCCGGGATCTGCGCCGTGGTCTCGAAGCCGGCCTTCTTCACTGTGGCGGCGAGGGCAAGGTCTTGCTCCGACGCGCCGGAGAGCACTCGCCACGAGTCGACCTCGGTCGCGCCGTTCCAACTCGCAGAGACCGTCAGACGGCCGCCCTCCGCCGCGGTCACCGCGATGTCCGGATCGGCCGCGGGCGTTCCCTTCCAGTCACTCCTCGCTACTCGGTAGCACGCCTTGCCGAGTCCCGTCGCCTCCCAGACGGCAGTGCCGTCCGCGGTGAACTCGGTGGCGAAGGGCTGCGTGCCCCAGCCGACCAGCACGTTTCCGTTCGTCAACGGCTCCATGGAGCCCATCGCGAAGCCGACGTGGTCCTTATAGGCGTACTGCTGAGCGACCGAGGCGGTCTTGGCATCCTCGTCGACCGTCAGCAGCAGACCGCGCGAGGTGCCGTCCGATGTGTCCACGTGGTTGTCGAACATGCTGATCGTGCTCGCCGACCGTCTGCGGGCGTGATGCTGCCAGGCGAACTTCGCGTCGGCATCCACGGCGAAATCGCTCTTCTTGCCGCCGAGACGCCAGCGGATGTCGCCTGTCGCCCGATCGATCGAATAGACCGCGTGGGTGTGGCGCGCGGAGAGCAGCAGGGTGTCAGCCGTGTCGGCCGAGATCGCGTTGAAGTGGTACGGATCGTAGGCGGCGCCGGCGGATGTTCCGTCGGATCCGACCTTCTCGTAGCTCTCGTCGAGCGAGATGTGGTCGCTCGCGCGCCAGTTCAGGAGCAGCTTGTTGGACTCGACGTCGATCTCCTGCACGTGGCAGTCGAAGATCCAGCCATCCTTCGGTCCGCCCAGAGAGCTGAGGTCTGCCGGAAGCGGGGGATACGAGGTGATGAGTGCGGTGCCTTCGTCGGTCAGCTCGAACTCGTGAAGATCGGCCTGAAGCCCGGCCCTCGCGAACACGTGGCCGACCGGACGATAGGCCGTGTCGAGGATGACGCCGTGTCCTTGCCCGTTGCCGCCGAGCGACCGGCCGGACCAGAAGGTGAGCACGGGTTCGCCCCGGTACTGCTGCACTCGGAAGTCGGTGCCCGCCGTGCCGCTCGGGTCGGTCCAGACCAGCGCGCCGTCGGCATCGTAGATCGCGGGATAGAACTGGTCGGTCTGCGGCGTTGCGAACAGGTAACCAGGGGAGAGAATCGCTCCGCTCTTCTGCCAGACGTCGAGCTTCGGTGCCGTGACCATCGTGCTGGAGAACCGCTGGAGGGTATAG
>JBQCJQ010000213.1:0-3972 GCA_051952615.1 Humibacter sp. | reverse complement strand
CACGTACTTCTGCGGCGCCGGCAGCTCGACGGCAGAGCCGTCGTGAACGAGGTCGAGCACATGGCCGGATGCCAGCGCGGCCTCGGCCTGCTCGGCGAGTTCCTGCGCACCGGCGAGACCGGAGCCGCTGACGGCCTGATACGTCGACACGACGAGCCTGCGAAGACCGGCCTCGGCGTCGAGCACCTTGAGAACGGGCATGATCGCCATGGTCGTGCAGTTCGGGTTCGCGATGATGCCCTTCTGCGCATCGTCGATGGCGTGCGGGTTGACTTCGCTCACCACGAGCGGCACCTCGGGGTCCATGCGCCAGGCACTGGAGTTGTCGATCACGAGAGCGCCCGCCGCGGCGAATTTCGGGGCAGCGGCACGGCTGCCGGTCGCACCGGCGGAAAACAGCGCGATGTCGATGCCTGACGGGTCAGCCGTCTCGACGTCTTCGACCACGATCTCCTCGCCCCTGAACGGAAGCGTCCGGCCCGCTGAGCGGCTCGTCGCGAACAGGCGCAGCGTCTCCACCGGAAAGTCGCGTTCCTCCAGAATGCGACGCATGACCGTGCCGACCTGTCCGGTGGCGCCGACGATGCCTACGGTGAATCCGTTGCTCATGGAGGTTCCTTCTGTGTCGGCCGGGATGCCCGGCAAGACCGTGCCCTGCGCCCCTGCGCGTTCAGGCGATGGTTATGACATCCAATTGTGACAGAGGCCGCTCTATTCCCCTCTTCTGTGACGGGTTTCAGAGCTCTCGCATGCTGTCTTGAGCGGGTTCGGCGCACCGTGGGAAGAGGTGGGCAAGGGAGTTCGCCATGTCGTCAGTGACCTCATCCGCACCGGCAAGGGCGGGATCGCCGCTTCCCTCGAGCGGCTTGAAGAGACAGATCGGCTTCATCGGCCTCATGTGGGCCTCGGCCGGATCGATCATCGGTTCGGGATGGCTGTTCGGCGCCAACAAGGCGCTGATCATCGCCGGCCCGGCAGCCATCATCTCGTGGGTCGTCGGCAGTGCCGCGATCCTCGTGCTCGCGCTGGTGCACGCGGAGCTGGGCGGCATGTTCCCCGTCGCCGGCGGCACCGCGCGCTTTCCGCACCTCGCCTATGGGGGCGTCGCGGGGGCATCCTTCGGCTGGTTCTCCTGGCTTCAGGCCGTGACGGTCGCGCCGATCGAGGTCAGCGCGATGATCGGATACGCCTCGGACTACCTTCACCTCGACCTGATGACCCCTGCAGGAATACTGACCGGCTACGGGATCATCGTCGCGGTCATCCTGATGTTCATCTTCATGGCGATCAACTTCCTCAGCATCCGCGCGCTGGCGAACACGAACAGCACCGCGACCTGGTGGAAGGTCGGCGTTCCGGTCTTCACGATCCTCGTGCTCGCGATCCTGAACTTCCACCCGAGCAACTTCACTGGCGCCGACGGCTTCGCGCCTGGCGGCTTGAAGGCGATCGTTGCGGCCATCCCGACCGCCGGCATCGTGTTCGCCCTCCTCGGATTCGAGCAGGCCGACCAGCTGGCAGGTGAGAGCAGCAACCCGAAGCGCGACATCCCACGTGCCGTGATCGGCTCGGTTCTCATCGGCCTCGTCATCTACATCGCCCTGCAGATCGTGTTCATCGGCGCGATCCCTCCCGACCAGGTGCTCTCCACCTGGGCCAAGACCGGCGCACAGTTCGTGACGGGGCCATTCGCTCTCGTCGCCACGGCGGCAGGGATGACCTGGCTTGCGGTCATCCTGTACATCGACGCCGTCGTGTCTCCCGGCGGCACCGGGCTCATCTACTTCACCGCGACGTCGCGCGTGTCGTACGGCATGAGCAGGCACGGATACCTGCCACGCATCTTCGAGAGCACGACGAAGCGCGCCGTGCCGTGGTTCGGGCTGATCGTGGCATGGGTGTTCGGATGCATCTGCTTCCTGCCGTTCCCGAGCTGGCAATCCCTCGTCGGCCTGATCACGAGCGCCTCCGTGCTCATGTACGCGGGGGCACCGCTGGCGTTCGGCGCCCTGCGCAAACGACTTCCACGTGCCGAGCGCCCGTTCCGACTGCCGGGCGGTTCGGTGTTCTCACCGATCGCCTTCATCGTGGCCAACCTGATCATCCTGTGGACGGGCTGGGACACCGACTGGAAGCTCGGCATCTGCATCGCGATCGGCTACGCGATCATCATCCTGAACCGCGTCTTCAAGCTGAACTCCACGCCGGTGCACTTCAACTGGAAGTCGGCGCAGTGGCTCTTCCCGTACCTCATCGGCATGGGCCTGATCGTGTTCATCAGCGACTGGGGACCGCTGCCGACGCCGTTGATCCCGTTCGGCTGGGACATCCTGGTCGTCGCCGTCTTCAGCTTGATCGTCTACTTCTGGGCCGTCAACGTCGCTCTGCCGTCGGACATGATCGAGAAGATCGTCGAGGAGTCCTCGCTGCACGACGAGGCGACGAGCGTCGTGCTCGATGTGCCGGAGGACGGCGGATCCGGCGGGACGCACGTCGCGACGGCTGACTGACGCGGCAGCACCCGCCACGCGACAGCGCCCCCACATAGGTCGGATGTCTGACCCGACGCCGCGGTACCATCGCGTATGGCCGTCACCGACGAAGCGATCCTCAAGATCAAGGAGATGATCACCAGCGGACGGCTCGCCCCCGGCGACCGCCTGCCGCCGGAGAAGGAGCTCAGCGAGAGCCTCGGCCTTTCGCGCTCGTCGCTGCGTGAGGCCGTGAAGGCGCTCGAGGTGATTCGCGTTCTGGATGTCCGGCGCGGCGACGGCACCTACGTGACGAGTCTCGAACCCCGGCTCCTGCTCGAGGCGCTCTCGTTCGTGGTCGACCTGCACGACGACCACTCTCTGCTGGAGATCTTCGGGGTGCGACGCATCCTCGAGCCCGCAGCCGCCCGGATCGCGGCCGGTCGCATCGAGGGCGACGAACTGCAGGCGCTCGAGCACCTCTTCGAGAGGACGAGCGGCAAGGGCGGCATCGAGGCCCTCGTGCAACACGACCTCGAGTTCCACCAGGCGATTGCGCGTGCGAGCGGCAACGACTACCTGGCGCAGCTCATCGACTCGATTTCCAGCCACACCGTGCGTGCCCGCATCTGGCGCGGGCTCACGCAGCGCGGCGCTGCCGATCGAACGATCGCCGAGCACCGTGCGATCCTCGACGCGCTAAGTCATCACGACGGCGAGCTCGCATCGGCGCTCACCCTCAGCCACATCGCCGGCATCGAGGACTGGCTGCGCGAGGCATCCGCGGTGACGACCGGCGACGACGTCCCGACGCGAAAGGATGAGCGATGAAGGTCGCCCTGCACTCGACTCTCCGCGAAGGGGCCGCCGCCGATTACCGACGCGAGCACGCACGGGTTCCCGACGAGCTGCGGGCGCTGTTCGACCGGGCGGGCATCCGCGACTGGAGCATCTTCCGCTCAGGCGATCACCTCTTCCACGTGGTCGACTGCGAGGACTTCGATGCGGCCATGACGGTCATCCGCGGCGACGACGCCGACAACCGATGGCAGGAGAAGATCGGAGTCTACGTCGACGACTTCTACGGCCCCGACGGAGAGGTCGGATACCTGCCGCTGGAGCAGATCTGGAGCCTCGACGAGCAGCGCCGCGCCGACGCGGCCCTGCCCGACATGGGTCTCGACTGAGGCAGGCCCGCCCGGGGCTGGTCGGGCCGACCAACCGCGCCACTTGCGTTCTATTGCGCCACTTGGGCTGGCGCTGTAGAGCGCAAATGGCGCGGTAGCCGAGCTCGCGGAAGCGCTCGTCAGGCCGCGACGAGGCCGCGCTCCGCGAGCGCCGCCCAGAGCTCCTCGGGGATCCGCGCGGCCATGCGGGCGACGTTCTCGCGCACGCGGGACGCCGACCCCATGCCGACCAGCACGGTCGCGACCTGCGGCCCACGAGCCGCGAAGCGCAGCGCGGCGGCCGGCAGCGACACCCCGAATTCGGCGCACACCGC
>JBQCJQ010000212.1:0-2366 GCA_051952615.1 Humibacter sp. | reverse complement strand
CGCTGCTCGAGGAAGCTTTCGCGACGGTCACCTCGCCGGGAAGGCTGCAGCTCGTCGGCACGGAGCCGACGGTGCTGGTGGATGCCGCGCACAACCCGGCCGGAGCGCTCACCCTCGCCGCCGCACTGCCGACGTTCTTCGACTTCGACGAGTTCGCGTTCGTGATCGGCATCCTCCGGGACAAGGACGCGCACGGGATCATCGACGCGCTGGCACCGCTGGCCGCGCGAATCTTCGTGACCCAGTCGCACTCCGAGCGCTCGACGTCGTCAGACGAGCTCGCCGACCACATCGAGGAGTGGACGCACGAGCACGTCGAGTCCTTCCCCGACCTCGGCGACGCGATCGAGGCGGCCAGAGAGTGGGCCGGCGCCGAGCAGCGCCGTGCCGTGGTCGTCACCGGGTCGATCGCACTCATCGGAGAAGCGCTCGGGCTCGCACAGGAGCGTGAGTGGAAGGCGAGCGAGTGACCGAACCCGCGACCGACCCCCAGCCTCGGCAGCGCAGACAACGGTCGGCACAAGAGAGCCTCGGTTCGATCGTGCTCGGCTTCGAGCTGGTCGTCGTCTTCCTCGGCGCCCTCGTCGTGTTCGGCCTGCACGCCCTGCCCGCCGTAGAGGCGCTGGGCGGCGGCGCGATTCTCATCGTGCTGATGATCGTTGCGATCCCGCTGCTGCGCTACCGCGTCGGCTACTGGATCGGCTGGTTCGTGCAGCTCGTCGTCATCGCATCGGGATTCCTGGTCGGCATGCTGTTCATCGTCGGCGCCATCTTCACCGCGATCTGGGCGTACGCCATGATCGCAGGCGCCAGGCTCGACCGCCGCACAGCCGCCTACCGGGCCGCAGCCTCGAACTCCGACACCACTGCCACTCCAGACACCACCGACAAGGAGAAGGAATGACCACCATCGAAGAGACCCTCGTACTCGTCAAGCCCGACGGCGTCGCCCGCGGCCTGACTGGCGAGATCCTGCGCCGCATCGAGGCGAAGGGCTACGCGCTCGTCGACCTCAAGCTCGTCGAGGCCGACCGGGAGCTGCTGTCGAAGCATTACGAGGAGCACCAGGGAAAGCCGTTCTACGAGCCGCTCGTCGAGTTCATGGAGTCGGGTCCGATCGTGGCCATCCGTGTCGCCGGCAACAGGGTGATCGAGGGATTCCGGTCGCTCGCCGGCGCAACCGACCCGACGACCGCGGCGCCCGGCACCATCCGCGGAGACCTCGCCCGCGACTGGGGCCTCGCCGTGCAGCAGAACCTCGTGCACGGCTCCGACTCGCCCGAGAGCGCCGCGCGCGAGCTCGCGCTCTGGTTCTAGTGGGCGCCGGTCCCCGCCCGGCGCCTCGCAGTTGGCCGGGTGGGTGGTCGCGTTCGGCGCCGTACACGCCGCCGCCTCGTGGAGCGTCTCGCGTAACAGCACGCGCGTCCGCTGGCTAGGGCGCCAACGCGTCACCTGAAGGCGTTCGGGATCCACTGAACCTGGATCTGCGCGAACACCGCGACGATCACGTAGCAGATGAACGTGATCAGCGGGATCCACGCATAGGCGGCGTCGAAGAACGCGCGCGTGCGCTCGCCCACCGGGATATTTCCCTCTTTGAGGTTGTAGAACGTCACGACGAAGAAGGTCGGGATCGTCACGATCCACGTGATCATGCAGTACGGGCAGAGCACGTAGAGGTCGTAGAGGCTCGAGTAGATCAGGAAGATCACGAGCACCAGCGCGCCGAGCACGCCGAGGTTGAAGAGCATCCAGAACCAGCGCTTGAAGCGAGCACCGGCGAGGATGCCGACGCCGACCGCGATCGGAGCGACCCAGCACGCGATGCCGATGATCGGGTTGGGGAAGCCGAGCACAGCGCCCTGCCAGGAGGCCAGGTTCTTCGCGCATCCCACGAGCGGGTTGATGTTGCACGAGAGGTTCGCGTTCGGATGCTCCAGCACCGTGAACTTGTCGAGCGTGAGCGCGAAGGCGGCGAGCCATCCGATCACCCCCGCGACGATGAGGAAGATCGCCAGCCCGATGGGCCGCTTGGTTTCGGTGGGGGAGTCGAGCGACACCATCGCATTATGGCAGAGCGAGAAGGCGGCCCAGCTGGGACCTCCGACCGCGTGTGTCCACCCGGCGGTGCGCGCCTGGCGGGGTCGCATAGGCACTCGTGCGATAATGGAAGACGATCGCGCGGGCTGGCTCGCACGATCGCAGAGAAGCTTGCACGGGTTCCGCAGACGCGAGCCCGGTCGTGGGGGGGGGGGGGGGGCGCGGGGCCGGGAACGAAAATTAGAAAAGAAACAAAAAAAAACAAGCAAAAAAAAAAAAAAAAACAAAAACACAAAAAAAAAAAAAAAATATTTTAAAAAGAAAGA
>JBQCJQ010000211.1:0-2279 GCA_051952615.1 Humibacter sp. | reverse complement strand
GCTTTCGTCATCCGCGACCGCCGCGGCGTAGCGGTCGAGCCATACGCCGGTGAGGCCGGCACGTGCTGCTCCGATGGCATCCGTGCCGAGCCGATCCCCGACGTAGACGGCGTCGGCCGGCCGCACCGCGAGACGTTCGCAGGCCAGCTCGAAGATGCGGGCGTCGGGCTTCGTGACACCGACTGAGCCGGAGGCCACGATGTCATCGAATTGCCCGCGGATCCCGACTGCATCCACCTTGCGCAGCTGGAAATCCTCTTCGCCGTTGGTGATGAGCCCGAAGCGGACGCCGGGAAACATGCTACGCAACTCGTCGAGGCAGGGGAGCGCATCCTCGTGCAGCCGCCAGCTCTCGACATAGTGCTCGAAGTAGGAGGCGAACCAGGTGCCCGCCTCGTGGGAGGTGAGCTCGACGCCGTGCCTGGCGGCGTAGTCCCGCGCACGCAGGCGGCGGTTGTCCTCGAAGCTGATCTCACCGGCCAGATACCGGTGGTAGTGCAGCTCTTCCAACCCGCGCCACACGAGCACCTCGGCCGCGGCATCCGACGCATCGTAGGGATGCCCCAGCGCCCGCACGTGCGCCAGAATCCCTTCATCCACGGCACTGCGGTGCGCGAAGAGGGTGTCATCCAGATCGAACAGCACCGCGCGGATGTTGCTCACGACGTGGACTCCACGAGGATGTCGGTCACGACGTGGACTCGACGTAGGTGTCTGCAGGCCAGGGTCCGGCATCGTCCCGCGGGTCATCCGCCGGCAACGAGGCCTGCCACTGGTCGACGCGCCATCCGCGCTGCACACCGCCGAGACGTTCGAGTCCCTCGTACCGGAAGCCGAGCTTTCTGGCCACGGACGCCGACTCGACGTTCGGCAGGAGAGCGTGCCAGACGATCCGCTTCAGTCCGAGCTCGCGGAAGCCGAAGGAGCAGACCGCATCCGCGGCCTCGGTCATCAGCCCTGCGCCGCGATGCTGCGATCCGAGCCAGAACCCGAGCTCCGCGGCGTCATCGCGATGCCCGTCCAGCCCGATCATGCCCATCGCCGTGGGATCCTCGCCCGATCGCAGCGCCCAGGTGTGCCCGCTGCCGGACTCCCAGGCGCGCTCGATCATCCCGATGAACCCGACGGCATCCTCGCGGGAGTACGGCGACGGCACGGTAGTCCAGCGCTGCACTCCCTCGTCTTGGCAGAGCGCGGCGATGGTGTCGACATCCGCCTCGGTCGGCGGCGACAGCACCAGGCGTTCGGTGCGTAGCGTGACCGGTTGCACGATGTCTCCTACAGCCGCACCCGGCGCAGCAGACCGACCCGCTCGTACGCCTTCGCCAGCGTCGCCTCCGCGACCTCGTTCGCGCGGTCGGCGCTCGCGCCCAGCAGCCTGTCGAGCTCCGCCGGGTCGGCGAGCAGCTCGAGGGCCCTGGCCCGCACCGGCTCGAACTCGCCGATGATCACGTCGGCCAGCCCCTTCTTGAGGTCGCCGTAGCCGCGACCGTCGTACTCGTTCGCGATCGTCTCGATCGACTGACCCGCGAGCGCCGAGTAGATCGCCAGCAGGTTGGAGACTCCCGGCTTCTCTCCGCGGTCGAAGCGTACGACGCCATCGGTGTCGGTGACGGCCCGCATGATCTTCTTGCGCGTCACGCTCGGCTCGTCGAGCAGCAGGATGAGCCCGGCGGGGGAGTCCGTCGACTTCGACATCTTCGCGGTCGGCGTCTGCAGATCGTAGATGCGGGCGATGTCCTTCTGGATGATCGCCCTCGGCACCACGAACGTCTGGCCGAAGCGCGAGTTGAACCGCTCGGCGAGGTCACGGGTGAGCTCGACGTGCTGCCGCTGGTCGTCGCCGACGGGCACCACCTC
The DNA here is from genome assembly GCA_051952615.1 of Humibacter sp. Classification (GTDB taxonomy): domain Bacteria; phylum Actinomycetota; class Actinomycetes; order Actinomycetales; family Microbacteriaceae; genus Humibacter. The sequence goes on along the minus strand of JBQCJQ010000211.1, from coordinate 419 downwards.
GGCGTCGTAGAGCAGGATATCCGCCGCCATCAGCACCGGATACGTGAACAACCCCACGCTGGTCGCATCGCTGCCGTACCGTGCCGACTTGTCCTTGAACTGGGTCATCCTTCCGGCCTCGCCGAAGCCCGTGATGGTGTTCAGCACCCAGGCGAGCTCGGCGTGGGCGGCGACGTGCGACTGCACGAACAGCGTCGACTTCGCGGGGTCGATGCCCGCGGCGATGTACTGCGCGGCGAGCCCGCGGGTCTTCTCCGCGAGCTCCTTCGGGTCCTGCGCCACGGTGATGGCGTGCAGGTCGACGACGCAGAAGAATGCGTCGTGGTCCTCCTGCAGCTGTCTCCACTGCAGAAGGGCTGCGATGTAGTTGCCGAGGTGCAGCGAATCGCTCGTCGGCTGGATGCCGGAGAACAGGCGTG
>JBQCJQ010000210.1:0-2698 GCA_051952615.1 Humibacter sp. | reverse complement strand
ACGGTCGTCGACCCCCGGTGTCACGGGGACGCCGTTCCGCGAGACGAGCTGCTTGGCACGCACCTTGTCGCCCATCGCCTCGATCGCATCGGCGGGCGGGCCGATGAAGACGATGCCTGCCAGTTCGCAGGCCCGCGCGAACTCGGCGTTCTCGGAGAGGAACCCGTAGCCGGGATGCACCGCTTGCGCGCCCGTGCGACGGGCGGCGTCGATCACGGCCTCGGCGTCGAGGTAACTCTGCGCGGCCGCCGCCGGCCCGATGCGGCAGGCGACGTCGGCCTCGCGCACGTGCGGTGCGTCGGCGTCCGCGTCGCTGTAGACGGCGACGGAGCGGATGCCCATGGCGCGCAGGGTGCGGATGACCCGCCTGGCGATCTCGCCGCGGTTGGCCACGAGCACGGTGTCGAAAGGCCTGGTGTCGACGGACACGGTGTCGAAGGGGGGTCGGGTCGTCGTCATCGCGTCACATCCTGAAGACGCCGAAGCGCGGTTCGCCGGCCGGTGGCAGTGGGGCTCGTGAGACGACGTCGAGCGCCAGCCCGAGAACGGTACGCGTCTGCGCGGGGTCGATGACGCCGTCATCCCACAGGCGCGCCGTCGAATAGTAGGGACTCCCCTGTTCCTCGTAGCGCTGCACGATGGGCTCCGCGAATGCCCGCTCGTCCTCTGCGCTCCAGGTCTCCCCGCGCTTCTCCATCGAGTCGCGGCGAACGGTGGAGAGCACGGACGCCGCCTGCCGTCCGCCCATCACGGAGACTCTCGCGCCAGGCCACATCCAGAGGAAGCGCGGCGAGTAGGCGCGTCCGCACATGGAGTAGTTGCCCGCGCCGAACGAGCCGCCGATCACGACCGTGAGCTTCGGCACACGCGTGGTCGAGACGGCGGTCACCATCTTCGCGCCGTGCTTGGCGATGCCGCCCGCTTCGGCATCCCTTCCCACCATGAAGCCGGAGATGTTCTGCAGGAACAGCAGCGGGATGCCCCGCGCGTCGCACAGCTCGATGAAGTGCGCGCCCTTGAGCGCCGAGTCGCTGAAGAGCACGCCGTTGTTCGCGACAATGCCGACCGGATGCCCGTGCAACCGCGCGAAGCCCGTGACGAGCGTCGTGCCGTACTCGCGCTTGAACTCGGTGAAGGTGTCGGCGTCGACGAGCCGGTCGATCACGTCGTGCACGTCGTATGCGGTCTGCAGGTCGACCGGCACGACGTCGAGAAGGGATGACGGGTCTTTCGCCGGCGCACGACTGGGCTCCACCCGCCACGCGGGCTCGCGCGGCTCCGGCAGCGTCGCCACGATCTCGCGCACCATGCGAAGGGCGTCTTCGTCGTCGTCGGCGAGATGGTCCGTCACGCCGGACACCCTGGAGTGCACGTCGCCGCCGCCGAGCTCCTCTGCCGTCACCTCTTCGCCGATCGCCGCCTTCACGAGCGGCGGTCCGCCGAGGAAGATGGTGCCCTGACCGCGCACGATCACGTTCTCGTCGCTCATCGCGGGCACGTAGGCACCGCCCGCCGTGCAGGATCCGAGCACGGCGGCCAGCTGGGGAACTCCCGCCGCCGAGAGTTGCGCCTGGTTGAAGAAGATGCGGCCGAAGTGGTCTCGGTCGGGGAACACCTCGTCCTGCATGGGCAGGTAGGCGCCGCCGGAGTCGACCAGGTAGACGCACGGCAGCCGGTTCTCGAGGGCGACCTCCTGAGCACGCAGGTGCTTCTTGACCGTCATCGGAAAGTACGTGCCGCCCTTGACCGTCGCGTCGTTGCAGACGACCATCACCTGCCTGCCGTGCACGAGGCCGATGCCGGCGATAACTCCTGCCGCCGGGCATTCGTCGTCGTAGAGGCCGGATGCCGCCAACGGGGCCAGCTCGAGGAACGGGCTCCCGATGTCGAGCAGCCGCTCCACCCGCTCGCGCGGAAGAAGCTTGCCGCGGGCCGTGTGCCGTGCCCTCGATTCGGCGGGTCCGCCCTTGGCGGCCTCGGCGAGCCGGGTGTGAAGCTCGGCGACCAGATCGTGCTGGGTCGGAACGGTCGACGGCGCGATGCCTGCATCGCCCGCTGCCTGACTGTCGCTCAGTACCTGGCTCGTGGCCGCCTCCTCGCGTGCATTCCGGTCGGCGCTCACCCGTTCGGCGCGCCGCCTGACCGCGCGAAGCTCCGGCCTGTTCGACCGGAGCCCCTGCGCTTCGGTTAGCACTTCCTAACCGAGATCAATGTTAGCGATCATTAACCGAAGTGTCTAGAGTCGAGGGATGACCCAGGCGACGGAAACGGCGCAGTCCGAGACTCGGCGAAGCAGGGCGAAGGCGACGCGGCGTGAGGCACTGCTGACCGCTGCCGCGCGGCTGTTCGCCGAGCGCGGCTTCGCCGGCGTCTCGATCGAAGACCTCGGCGCGGCGGCCGGCGTGAGCGGTCCGGCCGTCTACCGCCACTTCAGCGGCAAACAGGCGGTGCTCGCGGCTCTGCTCATCGGCGTCAGCGAGGGGCTGCTCAGCGGCGGACGCGACTGCGTGGCCGATGCGACGACCCCGCGAGAAGCGCTCGAGGCGCTGGTCGCCTTCCACGTGGACTTCGCGCTCGGCGAGCCCGACGTCATCCGCGCGCAGGACCGCGACCTCGACAGCCTCTCCGCCGCGGACGCCGCGCGGGTGCGCGAGCTGCAGCGCACCTACGTCGAGCTCTGGGTCGACGTGCTCTCCCA
>JBQCJQ010000209.1:0-3004 GCA_051952615.1 Humibacter sp. | reverse complement strand
CGTCGAGCTCTACGAGAAGACCGTCGGCATCATCGGCCTCGGTCGCATCGGTGCCCTCATCACGCAGCGTCTGCAGGCGTTCGGCGTCTCCGTGATCGCCTACGACCCGTACATCACGACCGCAAGGGCGCAGCAGCTCGGCGTCGAGCTCGTCTCGCTCGACGACCTCCTCCGCCGCGCGGACTTCACGACGATCCACATGCCGAAGACCCCGGAGACGGTCGGCATGATCTCCGACGAGCAGTTCGCGCTCATGAAGCCGACCGCGTTCGTGGTCAACGTCGCCCGCGGTGGCCTCATCGACGAGGACGCCCTCTACCGCGCCCTCACCACCGGATCGATCGCCGGTGCGGGCCTCGACGTGTTCGTCACCGAGCCTCCACTGGACTCGCCGTTGCTCGGCCTCGACAACGTCGTGGTCACCCCGCACCTCGGCGCATCCACCTCGGAGGCTCAGGAGAAGGCCGGCATCTCGGTCGCCCGCTCGGTGCGCCTCGCCCTCTCCGGCGAGCTCGTGCCCGACGCGGTCAACGTTGCGGGTGGCGTCATCGATCCGTACGTGCGGCCGGGCATCCCGCTGCTCGAGAAGCTGGGACAGATCTTCAGCGGCCTGGCCAAGAACAGCCCGATCACGAGCGTCGACGTCGAGATCCGCGGCGAGCTCGTCGAGTACGACGTCAGCGTGCTCAAACTGGCCGCGCTGAAGGGCATCTTCACGAACATCGTCAGCGAGAACGTCTCGTACGTGAACGCACCGCTGCTTGCCGAGCAGCGCGGCATCGAGGTGCGCCTCTTGACGGATGCCGCCAGCGAGGACTACCGCAACGTGCTGACTCTGCGCGGCGCGCTCGCCGACGGCTCGCAGGTCTCGGTCTCGGGCACACTGACCGGTCCGAAGCAGATCGAGAAGATCGTCGGCATCGACGGGTACGACGTCGAGGTGCCGCTCGCACAGCACCTCATCGTGATGGTGTACGACGACCGCCCGGGGATCGTCGCGGTCTACGGACGCGAGTTCGGCGAGGCCGGAATCAACATCGCGGGCATGCAGATCGCGCGCACCACGGCGGGCGGCAAGGCGCTGAGCGTGCTCACCGTGGACTCACCGGTGCCGGACGGCATCCTCGAGACGGTTCGCGCGGCGATCGACGCCGACGTGATGCAGGCGATCGACCTCACCGAGTCCTGACGCGGGCCACTCCCGCGGGTTCAGGAGCACGCCGAAGGCGCGCGTCTCGAAACCCCACCGGGGCGAGCCACCACCTTCGCGCCGAGCCACCACCCGATCGACGCCGTTTCGGTGGTGGTTGGGCGGCAGGGTGGTGGCTCGCGGAGGGGCGGGAACTTGCCCGAGGGGTGGATGACTCAGGGCTGGTCGTCGCGGGTCGTGCTGTCGATCTCGTGACCGGTCTGCGGGTCGATCGTGCGGCTGCGCGTCACCGTCGAGCGGCGCTTGCGCGTCAGCAGCACGATGCCGAGGATCGTCACCAGCACCCCGGCGATGAGCAGGATGTAGCCAACCAGCTGCAGATCGATCCAACTGGGGCTCACCGTCACCGCGAACGCCAGGATCGCGCCGACGACGATCAGAAAGACTCCGCCACCTATACTCACGTGTCTACCTCCCGTTCTAGTGTCAACAAGCCTACGTGGGTGATCGTCGGTCGCAACGGGGTTTTCAGAGTCCGCCGGATTGTGGTAGCGGGTCGAACGCGCCACCGACCGGTGCGCGCGGGATCATGGTGTTCACCTGGACTTTGCCGAGTGCGGGTACGGTGCACCGAACGCCGGGCGCCGACGAGGAGGGCAGTTGTCAGCAGGGGGACAGGTCGAGGTTCTGACCCGAAGCGGATTCGCACCGCCCGAACGCACGCTCATCGATGTGCTCCGTGCCACTGCGCAACGTCACCCTGATGCCTCCGCGATCGAGGATCCGGTCGGAGCACTCAGCTACCGCGAGCTCATGGCCCGGGTCGTCACGACGGCGGCCTCGCTGGCATCGGCCGGCGTGCGGCGCGGAGACCGGGTGGGCATCCGCATGCCGTCGGGTACCCGCGAGCTGTACGTCTCGATCCTCGGAGTGCTGGCGGCGGGAGCCGCATACGTTCCGGTCGACGCCGACGACCCGCAGGAGCGCGCCGACCTGGTCTTCGGCGAAGCGCGAGTGCGCGGCATCATCTCGGGTACCGGCGTCTACACGCCGTCCGCACCGGCCGATGACGACGCGTCGGTTCTGACGGACGAGGTCGTGGGGTTCGCGGATGACGCGGTCATCGCGGAGCCCGGCGACGAGTTCGCGCCGGCGGTCCGCACCGTCGACCTCTACACGGGCACCGCGCCGCACCCGAGCACCTCGAGCACGCCCATCCAGACGTCCCCGACCGTCGACGACACCGCCTGGATCATCTTCACCTCCGGCTCGACCGGGGTACCCAAGGGCGTCGCGGTCACGCACCGCTCTGCAGCCGCCTTCGTCGATGCGGAGGCGAGGATGTTCCTCACCGCCGAACCGATCGGGGAGGGCGACCGGGTGCTCGCCGGCCTCTCCGTCGCCTTCGACGCCTCGTGCGAGGAGATGTGGCTGGCGTGGCGCAACGGCGCCTGCCTCGTTCCGGCACCGCGTTCTCTCGTGCGCACAGGCACCGACCTCGGCCCCTGGCTCACCACCCATGGCATCACCGTCGTCTCCACGGTGCCGACCCTCGCGGCCCTGTGGCCGACAGACGCCCTCGACTCCGTTCGCCTGCTCATCTTCGGCGGCGAGGCGTGCCCACCCGAACTCGCCGACCGGCTGACCGACGAGGGCCGCGAGGTCTGGAACACCTATGGCCCCACCGAAGCAACCGTGGTCGCCTGCGCCGCGGTGCTGCACGAGGGCGCACCGGTGCGCATCGGCTGGCCGTTGGACGGCTGGATCCTCACCGTCGTCGACGACGCCGAGCAACCGGTGCGGCCGGGTGAGACCGGTCAACTCGTCATCGGCGGGGTCGGCCTCGGCCACTAT
>JBQCJQ010000208.1:0-4396 GCA_051952615.1 Humibacter sp. | reverse complement strand
GTCCAGTCCACGAGGGCGCCGACCACGATCGGCGAGATGATGCCGGCCACGCCGAAGCCGGTGTTCATCATGCCGCTCGCCGTGCCTGACCACATCGGCGCGACATCCATCGGGATCGCCCAGAGCTGCGCGTTCGTGAGCTCCAGGAAGAAGAACGACAGGGCGATCGCGACGACCGCCGTCACGAGCGGGGGAGTGAACACCAGCGGAACCAGGCAGACGCCTGCACCGATGAAGCCGATCAGCAAGAGGGTGCGGCGTGCGGATCGCGCGTTTCCGCTACGGCGCAGCAGCCAGTCGCTGGCGACCCCGCCGAGAGTGTCGCCGACCACACCGCCGATCAGGATGAGCGAGGTGAGCAGGCCGTACTTCGCGACGTCCTGGTGGTAGATGTTCGAGAGCAGGGTGGGGATCCAGGTGAAGAAAACCCACGCGACCCAGCCGTAGGCGAAGTCGACGAGCGTCACCGGGAGGATCGTCATCGCAAGGCGCTTCCACGGAACGGGCGGAAGGTCGGCGGCCTTCGGGATGTCCGGCACTTCGGCCAGCTCCTGCTTGGTGATGCCCTTCATGTCCTTCGGGCGATCGCGGAACATGGCGTACCAGATCAGCGCCCACAGCATGCTCAGGATGCCGACGTAGATGAACGACGAGCGCCAACCCGACCAGAGGATCATCGCGGCGACGGCGATGGGCGCGACGGCGGTACCCAGCCTGGATGCCGAGTGCACGACGCCCTGCACGAAGCCGTGCCGGTCCTTCGGCACCCAGCGGCTCATCGCCTGAGTGGCCGTCGGGAACGTCGCCGACTCGCTGAGGCCGAGGATGGCTCGCGCGATCAGGAGCGTGACGAGACCGGTGACGAGACCCGTGAACACGGTGGAGAGTCCCCAGAGCAGCCCGAGGATGAGCAGGCCGCGCCGCGGCCCGATCTTCTCGCCGATCCAGCCGCCGAAGATCTGCAGGAACGCGTAGAACAGCGCGAACACCGAGGCTGCGAGGCCGAACTCGGCGTTGGTGAGGTGGAACTCCTTGATGATGCTCGGGCCGGCCGTTGCGATGTTGTTCCGGTCGAAGTACGCGATGAAGTACATCACGCAGAGCAGGATCACGACGCGTCCGCGACGTCTGTGCCAGAGGATGGGGGTTCCGTGTGTCTTGGTCTCGGTCGCTGTCGAAGTCGCCGTCATCGTCTCGATCCGTCAAGGGAATTCTGAATGAATTCTCTGAAATCTACCCCGTGACTGTGTGTGTCCCGAGTGCCGCTCTCAGCATTCCGCTGTGAATGCGCGTGCGCTGTTCCGCCGTGAGCGTGATCCTCGGCGAGCGTCGGGGGGTGTTCCTAGACTCGAATCCATGCAGCCCACCCGTGCCGTCCGTCCGTTCGAGGTCGTCAGCGAGTACGCGCCGAGCGGCGACCAGCCGCAGGCGATCAAGGAGCTCGCGGCCCGCATCAACGCGGGGGAGACCGACGTCGTTCTGCTCGGCGCGACGGGTACCGGAAAGTCGGCGACGGCCGCGTGGCTCATCGAGCAGGTGCAGCGTCCGACGCTGGTGCTCTCGCACAACAAGACGCTCGCCGCCCAGCTCGCCAACGAGTTCCGTGAGCTCATGCCGCACAACGCCGTCGAGTACTTCGTCTCGTACTACGACTACTACCAGCCGGAGGCCTACGTTCCTCAGACGGATACCTTCATCGAGAAGGACTCGTCCATCAACTCCGAGGTGGAGCGCCTTCGGCACTCGACCACCAACTCGCTGCTCAGCAGGCGAGACGTCGTGGTGGTCTCGACGGTCTCGTGCATCTACGGCCTCGGTGCAGCCGAGGAGTACCTCGACGCGATGGCGGCGCTCCAGGTCGGCCAGAACATCGGCCGCGACCGACTCATCCGCATGTTCGTCAACATGCAGTACCAGCGCAACGACGTCGACTTCTCGCGCGGCAAGTTCCGGGTGCGCGGAGACACCATCGAGATCATCCCGGTCTACGAGGAGCACGCGATCCGCATCGAGCTGTTCGGTGACGAGATCGAGGCGTTGTACTCGTTGCACCCGCTCACCGGCGAGGTGATCAAGCAGCTCGACGCGGTCTCCGTCTTCCCCGCGACCCACTACGCGGCGAGCCCGGAGACGATGCAGCGCGCCATCGGCACGATCAAGATCGAGCTGGAGGAGCGGCTGCAGGAGCTCGAGCGGCAGAACAAGCTGCTCGAGGCCCAGCGACTGCGCATGCGCACCACCTTCGACCTCGAGATGATGGAGCAGATCGGCTTCTGCTCGGGCATCGAGAACTACTCGCGGCACATCGACGGCCGGGCGCCGGGCGAGGCGCCGCACTGCCTCCTCGACTACTTCCCCGACGACTACCTCGTGATCATCGACGAGTCGCACGTCACCGTCCCGCAGATCGGCGCCATGTACGAAGGGGATGCCTCGCGAAAGCGCACCCTCGTCGAGCACGGCTTCCGCCTGCCCAGCGCCCTCGACAACCGACCGCTGCGCTGGGAGGAGTTCGAGGAACGGGTCGGCCAGACGGTCTACATGTCGGCCACCCCCGGCCGATTCGAGATGGGAGTCGCCGACGGCGTCGTCGAGCAGATCATCCGTCCGACCGGGCTCGTCGACCCCCAGGTCATCGTCAAGCCGACCAAGGGCCAGATCGACGACCTGCTCGAGGAGATCCGGGTCCGGGTCGAGCGCGATGAGCGCGTTCTCGTCACCACCCTGACCAAGAAGATGGCCGAGGAGCTCACCGACTACCTCGCGGAGGCCGGGGTGCGGGTGCGCTATCTGCACTCCGACGTCGACACGCTGCGAAGGGTCGAGCTGCTGACCGAGCTGCGGCAGGGCGTGTACGACGTGCTGGTCGGCATCAACCTGCTGCGAGAGGGCCTCGACCTGCCCGAGGTGTCGCTGGTGGCCATCCTGGATGCCGACAAGGAGGGCTTCCTGCGCTCCTCGACCTCGCTCATCCAGACCATCGGCCGCGCGGCCCGCAACGTCTCCGGCGAGGTGCACATGTACGCCGACGTGCTCACCGACTCGATGAACCAGGCGATCGACGAGACCAATCGGCGCCGCGAGAAGCAGGTCGAGTACAACCGCATCAACGGCATCGACCCCCAGCCGCTGCGCAAACGCATCGCCGACATCACCGACGTGCTGGCGCGCGAAGGCGCGGACACGCAGAAGATGCTCGCGGCGCGCGACAAGGGCGGCAAGAAGAAGTCTCCGACGCCGAACCTGCGCCGTGAGGGCATCGCCGCAGAAGGGGCGCAGGAGCTGGAGTCGCTCATCGCCGACCTCAACGACCAGATGCTGGCCGCGGCGGGCGAGCTGAAATTCGAGCTCGCACCACGTCTGCGCGACGAGCTCGCCGATCTCAAGCGCGACCTCCGCCAGATGGAGAAGGTCGGGCACGCCTGAGCCGGGGACGGCGCTGCGGCGCCTGAGTCGGAGAAGGCGCCACGTCGCCCAAGCCGGGAAGGCGCCACGGCGCCTGAACCGCGTCGCAGGCACCTGGCGCGGAGCGCTAGCGTGAACGGATGAGCAGCAACGAGGCGACGGGCAGGCGGATCGCCCTCGTCGTCGCGGTCTGCGTGCTCGGGCTCGTGATGATCGGCGGCGTGCTGGTCGCCGGGCCGCTCCGCGCCGGGCCACCGAGATGGCTGCCGACGGCCGGCCCGGTCATCCCGCCGCCCGCTGCCTCGATTCCCGCGCACACCGTAGGCACCCTCGCGCCCGCGCCGCAGAACTCGACGCCGCCTGCCGAGTTCCATCTCTGGCTCGTGTACGCGCTCATCGGCTCCCTCGTGCTCGCCGGCGTGCTGATCTACCTGATCCGGCGCATGCTTCGCCGCTCAGGGACCATCACCGAAGAACGCGCCGCGCGGGTCGCCCCAGCTACCCCTGCGGCGCCCGCAGCACGCACGGACGAGCCTGCGGCTCCCGTCGTCGCTGAGGGCATCGAGCGCGCGATCCAGCTGCTCGATGAGACCAGGGAGCCGCATGACGCGATCGTCAAGGCGTGGCTCGGACTCCAGGACGCCGCGGCGGGCTCCGGGGTGCGCCGCCATCCATCGGAGACGCCCTCCGAGTACACCGCGCGCATCGTGACCCGCTTCGGCGCCGATCGGGATGCGGCGGACACCCTGCTGTCCCTGTACCAGGGGGTTCGATTCGGATCGCATCCTGTCGATGAGCAGACGGTCGCCGTTGCACGCTCGTGCCTGACCCGACTGCGTGAGTCGTGGCACGCTGGAGCGGCCCGATGACAGACGACAGGCCGGACCGCCGCCGTCTCTCCGGCGGCCGCATCACGGCGTCGATCGTGGTGGGGGTGCTCGCCGGAGCGTTGCTCTGGCTCTTCGGGGTGGACACCTGGTTCGCCGTCGCG
>JBQCJQ010000207.1:0-5619 GCA_051952615.1 Humibacter sp. | reverse complement strand
GACGATGTCGGCCTCCTGGAAGGCATCCGTTCCCATCAGGGTCGAGAAGACCTGCCCTGTGATGAACAGGGTGGGAACGGAGTCCATGTGCGCGTCGGCGATGGCCGTCACGAGGTTGGTCGCGCCGGGGCCCGACGTCGCGATGGCGACACCGACCTTGCGCCCGGCGGTGGCGTAGCCCTCCGCCGCGTGCCCTGCGCCCTGCTCGTGGCGCACCAGGATGTGCCTGATGGCGTCCTGCGCCATGAGCTCGTCGTAGAAGGGGATGACGGCGCCGCCGGGGATGCCGAAGACATCCTTGACGCCGAGATGAGCGAGCGACCGCAGAATGGCGGCCGAGCCGGTGATGAGATTCGAAGTGCCATCGGCCCCGGCAGCGCGCGCTGCCGAAGCCGGCACGGCTCTAGGTTCCGTTGTCATGGGGGACGATGTCCTTCGTTGCGAAGTTGAGGAACTGTACGAACGCGAGTGCTACCCCGTGACCGCGCCCTCCGCAGCGGAGTGCACGAGCTTGGAGTATTTCGCGAGAACGCCACGGGTATAGCGCGGGGGAAGAGGCTCCCAGCCTTCCCGGCGGGAGGCCAGCTCGGACTCGTCGACAAGTAGGTCGAGTGAGCGAGCCGCGATATCGACCCGTATCAGATCACCATCGCGCACGAAGGCGACTGGACCACCGTCCACCGCTTCGGGTGCTATGTGGCCGATGCACAGCCCGGTTGTGCCGCCTGAGAATCGACCGTCCGTCAATAGTAGTACATCCTTGCCGAGCCCAGCGCCCTTGATGGCTGCGGTGATCGCCAGCATCTCGCGCATGCCCGGGCCGCCCTTCGGGCCCTCGTAGCGGATGACCACCACGTCGCCGTGATTGATCTTGCCCTCGGTCAGCGCGTCCATCGCCTCGCGCTCCCGCTCGAACACGCGGGCCGGGCCCTCGAACACCGCTGCGTCGAACCCGGCGGTCTTCACGACCGCGCCGTCGGGCGCGAAGCTGCCCTTCAGAATGGTCAGGCCGCCGGTCGGGTGCAGCGGGTTGTCGAGCGTGCGGAGCACCTTGCCGTCGAGCGGCTCCGGGTCGAGCTCGGCGAGGTTCTCCGCGACGGTCTTGCCGGTCACGGTCATCGCGTCGCCGTGCAGCAGGCCGGCATCCAGCAGCGCCTTCATCAGCACGGGGATTCCGCCGTGACGGTCGACGTCGTTCATCACGTACTTGCCGAACGGCTTCATGTCGGCGATGTGCGGAACCTTGTCGCCGATGCGGTTGAAGTCGTCGAGCGTGAGCTCGACGTCCGCTTCGTTCGCGATCGCGAGCAGGTGCAGCACGACGTTGGTCGAGCCGCCGAGCGCCATGGCGACGGTGATGGCGTTCTCGAACGCCTTCTTGGTCAGGATGTCGCGCGTGGTCAGTCCCAGTCGCAGCATGTTCACCACGGCCTCGCCGGAGCGGTGCGCGTAGTAGTCGCGGCGGCGGTCAGCAGCCGGCGGCGCGGCCGATCCGGGGATGCTCAGCCCGAGCGCCTCGGCGACGGATGCCATCGTGTTGGCGGTGTACATGCCGCCGCACGCGCCCTCGCCGGGGGCGATCGCGCACTCGATGCGCTTGAGGTCCTCGAGGCTCATCGTGCCTGCCTTGCACGCACCGACCGCCTCGAAGGAGTCGATGATCGTGACATCCTTCTCGGTGCCGTCGCTGAGCTTGACCCAGCCGGGCGCGATCGAGCCGGCGTAGAGGAAGACGGATGACAGGCCGAGGCGAGCGGCGGCCATCAGCATGCCGGGGATGGACTTGTCACAGCCCGCGAGCAGCACGGAGCCGTCGAGGCGCTCGGCCATCATGACGGTCTCGACGGAGTCCGCGATGACCTCGCGTGACACGAGCGAGAAGTGCATGCCCTCGTGGCCCATCGAGATGCCGTCCGAGACGGAGACGGTGCCGAACTCGAGCGGGTATCCCCCGCCGCCGTGCACGCCTTCCTTGGCCGCCTGAGCGAGACGGTCGAGAGAGAGGTTGCAGGGCGTGATCTCGTTCCACGAGCTCGCAATGCCGATCTGGGGCTTGTCCCAGTCCTCGTCTCCCATGCCGACCGCGCGGAGCATGCCCCTGCTGGTCGTGGCTTCGATCCCGTCGGTGACGACGCGGCTGCGCGGCTTCATGTCGATCTCTGGCATGAAGACGAGTCTAGGACCGGGTGCCGGCGCCCCATGACGGATGCCTGGTGCCCTCGCTACCAGGCGCCGCTAGGCCGTCTCGTGTGCCGCACGAGCCGAAGCGAGCGCCGCCAGCACGTCGCCGACGGCCTCCGGATCGGCCACCCGGTGAGCGGCGCGCGTTGCGCCGTCGCCGACCTTGAGTCCTACGTCGTCCCCGTCGAGAACACCGAAGCCGTCCTCGTCGGTCACGTCGTCGCCCGCGAAGAACACGCCCGTCGCGTCGACGTGGCGACGCAGCACCTCGATGCCGTCGCCCTTCGTGGCGTCGCGCACCGCGAACTCCAGGATGTCCTTGCCTGCACGCTCGATGAACCCGCCGAGTTCCGCCGCAGCGGCCCGCGCCTCGGCCTGAGCCCTCGAGGCGTCGGCGGCGTCCGCGACCCCGCGCGTGTGGAGGCCGAGGCCGACCGGTTTGTGCTCGATGAACGCGCCGGGGGTGTGCGAAGCGATGTCATCCAGCCTCGTGCTCAGCGCATCGAGAGCGGCTCGCTCCCCGTCGCTCAGTCCGACGTCGACCGCGCCCCCCGTGAGCCGCACCTCGACGCCGTGCGAGGCGATCAGCAGCGCTGATTCGTCCGCTTCCGTGACCCGCACCAGTCCCGCGAGCGGACGGCCGGAGACGAAGGCGACCCAGGTGTCGGGCAGTGCCTCGAGCTCGTCGATGGCCCGTCGTGCAGCGGGCAGCACCCGCGACTCCGAAGGGTTGTCGACCAGTGGGCTGACGGTACCGTCGAAGTCGAGAGCGACGAGAAGGCGAGGTGTGGCGGCGAGCCGGACGATCGCGTCCGGCAGGGAGTTCTCGCTCATCGGCCGGAGTGCTCCTTTGCTTCGGCCTGCAGGTCGGTGGTCACCCGCGGCCGCTCCGCGATCTCGTGAGCACCGTAGTCGTCGTCGTTCGTCACGTGGGTCAGCGCATCGAAGAAGGTCGCCGACCAGCGCTGCACATCGTGGGTGATGACCCGCTTGCGCAGAACCCGCATACGCCGGGCCCGTTCCCGCTTGGGCATCTCGATGGCGCGGAGCATGGCCTCCTTCATGCCGTCGATGTCGTGCGGGTTCACGAGCAGGGCCTGCCTGAGCTCGTCGGACGCCCCGGTGAACTCGCTGAGCACGAGCACGCCGTCGTTGTCGATGCGGCTGGCCACGTATTCCTTCGCGACCAGGTTCATACCGTCGCGAAGGGCGGTGACGAGCATCACGTCGGCAGCGAGGTAGAGAGCCACCATCTCTTCGCGCGGATAGCCCTGGTGAAGGTAGCTGATCGCCGTGTGGCTGATCGTCGAGTAGTCGCCGTTGATGCGGCTGACCATCAGCTCGACCTCGTCGCGCAGCTGCTTGTACGTCTCGACGCGCTCGCGCGACGGGCTCGCCACCTGCACGAGAGTGATGTCGTCGGCATCCACAGAACCGTCTCGCAACAGCTCGCCGTACGCCTTGAGCCTGTGCCTGATGCCCTTGGTGTAGTCGAGTCTGTCGACGCCGAGCATGATCGTCTTCGGGTTGCCGAGCTCCTCGCGGATCTGCCGGGCCCTCGCCTGGATGTCCGGACGATTCGCCAGCTCTTGGTAATGAGCTGCGTCGATGGAGATCGGGAACTGCTTCGCCAGCACGGTGCGAACCCGCGCACCGCGGCGATTCGTCTTCACGTGCCGGTGGCCGACGGCCTCGCCGTCCGCGAGGGGGACGTCGATGACCGATCCGCGGCTCTCGTACCCGAGGAGCCGACGAACGGCGCGGGAGAAGTTACCGGCATCCGCGAGGCGCTGGAATCCGATGACGTCGGCACCGAGCAGCCCCTCGACCACCTGCTTGCGCCATGGAAGCTGGGAGTAGATGCCGTACGCGGGGAACGGGATGTGATCGAAGAACCCGATGACCAGGTCGGGGCGCGCGTCGCGCAGCATCTTCGGAACGAGCTGCAGCTGATAGTCGTGCACCCAGACGACCGCGCCCGGCGCGGCGGAGTCGAGCGCGGCATCAGCGAACCGACGGTTCACCTGCACGTACGCGTCCCACCATTCACGATGGAAGCTCGGCGGCGCGATCACGTCGTGGTAGAGCGGCCACAGCGTGTCGTTCGAGAACCCCTCGTAGTAGTACTCGATCTCCTGCGCGCTGAGCGAGACGGGCCTGATGTCGATGTCGTCGGCACGGAAAGGTTCGAACTCGGCGTCGGGGATGCCGACCCATCCGATCCAGACGCCGTCCTCGCGCTTCATGATCGGCTCGAGCGCGGCGACCAGCCCACCGGGCGATGGGCGCCACACGGCGTCGGCACCCTCCCCGGAGACGTGATCGACCGGCAGCCGGTTCGACACGATCACCAGATCGAACTTTCGGGCGGCGGCATCCTTTGGCGAATCGCCCCCTGCCGAATCGCCCTTGGCTGAGATGCCTGGGGCCGAGCCGTCGTCGCTGCGCGCGGGTTCGTCGTGTGCGGACTTCGAAGGAATGAGCGCCTCCTGACCTGAATGCCTTTTGGCGTGAAGAAACGTTACCAGTCGGTCATGGGGCTCTCTCATGAGATGAGCACGATCGAAACCGGCTGTTCACACCGCACGCATAGCGTCATCACCGATGATCGCGATCGGAATGAGCACAGCGTGCGCATACCCGCACGGCACTGAACAGGCTTTCGCGCTCGCAGCCAGGCTGGGCTTCGACGGCATCGAGGTGATGGTCACCCGAGATCGCCGCACTCAAGACGCCGACGTCTTGAACACCTATTCGGAGCGCTACGGGATGCCCGTGCTCTCCATCCACGCACCCGTGCTGGTCTTCACGCAGTTCGTCTGGGGTCTCGACCCGGTCGTCAAGCTGGAGCGGTCGGCACAGCTGGCTCAGGCGGTCGGCGCGCCGACAGTCGTGGTGCATCCGCCGTTCCGCTGGCAGGGACGATACGCGACGCACTTCACGTCGATCGTGCGGGAGATCAGCAATCGCACCGGGGTCGACCTCGCCGTCGAGAACATGTTCCCGCTGAACGTCGCAGGTCGACGCCGCGTCGTGTACTCGCCAGGATGGGACCCGGTGACCATCGACTGCGACTCCGCAACGCTCGACTTCTCACATGCGGCACTGGCCGGCCAGAACAGCGCCGAGATCGCCCGCCGACTCGGCGACCGCCTGCGACACCTGCACCTCTGCGACGGGTCGAAGTCGGTGTACGAGGGCGGAGTGTTCGACGAGCACCTGCCGCCCGGCGATGGACGGCAGCCGGTTGCGGAGGTTCTCGAATACCTCGCCCGCCGCGATTGGCACGGAAGCGTGGTGGCTGAGGTGGCGTCGCACGGCAGAACCGACGAGGAACGTGCGGATCGTCTGGCGCGCACCGTGTGGTTCGCCCGCGCCGCGCTCCACAGCGGTCGCACCCGTCGACGCGAGGTCGAGCCGACGGCGCTGGGCACTCCG
>JBQCJQ010000206.1:0-9448 GCA_051952615.1 Humibacter sp. | reverse complement strand
CTCGACGAGGCATTCGCGGGAGTCGAGATGACCCCGGAGACGCAGGACCTGAAAGAGGAGGTCCGCGCCAACCTGGTCGCCAGGGTCGACGACCTCGAGGCTTCGGGCGTGTCGCCGACGGACGCTGCCAACCGTGCCATCGCCGAGCTCGGAGATGTGCGCGAGCTGCTGGGCGAGCCGGAGACGGGGTCCGCGCGAACGGCATCCGCAACTGCCGCAGCCGCCGCCCAGAACGGCTACACCGCCCTCGCCCTGCGCAACAGGGTGCGCCCCAAGCCGGGGTTCGTGGTGCGCACCGTCGTCTGGTCCGTCTTGATCGTCGCCGGCGTCACGCTCGCCACGCTCGGCGCCACCGGGGTGCTGCCGCTGCCGGCCGGTCCCGTCATCGCGCTGCTGGGAGTGGCGTCGACCGGACTCGGCCTGTTGGTCGGCGACGCGCTCTCGCAGGAGACGACGACGAATCACCCGATGCCGCAGAACCGCGCGGCCGGCTATGGCCTCGCCAGCTTCCTGACGCTCTACGGACTCGGCTTCGCCGGGCTGGTCGCGCTCGGCGCTCTGCCCGTGTGGTGCGTCGTGTTCGCCGCGCTCGGGGTCATCGCCGCGATCATCCTGTACGCGTTCCTGGGGGCGACGCAGACCAACCGGCACAAGGCGTGGACTCGTGCGGCGCGAGACACCATGCCCCCGGACCGCTTCACGGAGCACCCTGAGGTCGCGGCCCGCTTCGGCATCTACACCGCCGTCATCTGGATCGTGACCTTCGCGATCATCGCCATCCTGGTGTTCACCGTCGGATGGTGGTGGGCGCCGGTCGCCTTCGTCGGAGGCTTCGCCGCGATGCTCCTGCTGCTCGCACGCATGCTCTTCGGCCACACCGACAGCGAACGAGACGACGGCCACCACTCGGACCGCTGACACCGGCCGCACCACAGCGGCATCTGCAACGCCCGGCGGCTCGAGAGCAGCCGTCACATCACAAACCCTCAATCGGAAAGGGATGCTCGTCATGCCCGGAAACTCCAACGCGATCGTCGTCGACGACCTCGTCAAGACCTACTCATCAGGCCGTCGCACCAAGGTGCACGCCCTGCGCGGCCTCACCTTCCAGGTGCAGCCCGGCATCGTGTTCGGCATGCTCGGCCCGAACGGCGCAGGCAAGTCGACCACGACCAAGATCCTCACCACGCTCAGTCGCCCGACCGGCGGGTCGGCTCGCGTCGACGGCATCGACGTCGTCGCGAAGCCGGCAGAGGTGCGCACCCACATCGGGTACGTCTCGCAGGGCGCCAGCACCGATCCGCTCCTCACCGGCCTCGAGAACCTCGTGCTGGCCGGCCGGCTTCGCGGCATGACCTCGGTGGATGCCCGAGCACGAGCATCCGCTCTGTTGACGGAGTTCGGCCTCGGCGACACCGCAGACCGACCCGTCGGAAAGTTCTCCGGCGGCATGCGGCGCAGGATGGATGTCGCAGCCGCACTCGTGCACGCCCCGCGAGTTCTCTTCCTCGATGAGCCGACCACCGGGCTGGACCCGGAGTCGCGTGCCGCGATGTGGCGTGAGATCCGCCGGCTGTCCGCTGAGCGCGCGATCACGGTCATCCTCACCACGCACTACCTCGAGGAGGCCGACCGTCTCGCCGACGACATCATGATCATCGACCGTGGCACCAAGGTGGTCGGCGGCAGCCCCGACGAACTGAAGGCATCGCTGAACGGGGATGCCCTGCGCGTCGCCCTCGTCGAGCCGGACGCGGACCGGGTTCGCCGCGCCGTGGCATCCGTCGCCGGTCTGCGCGACGTGGTCGTGGAGCTCCAGGGCACCAGCGGGCAGCTCATCGCCCGCACAGACGACGCCTCAGCCGCCGTCGCGCCGACGATCGCGGCCCTCGAAGCCGCAGGCATCGCCTTCGGCGCGGTGTCGGCGGCCCGGCCAAGCCTCGACGACGTGTACCTGCACTATGCGGGACGCTCCTTCGACCCGGCAGACGCTCGTGCCGACGGCACGGATGCCGGTGCCGATGGGCAGACATCCGACTCAGACCTGAAAGGACAAGCAGCATGACCACCGCAGTCGCCACCACCGTCAGCGCCCGCCCGGCGCGCGCGGGATGGCTCACCCAGACCGCCCAGATCACGGGCCGTTGGCTCATCAACGTGCGCCGCCAGGCATGGGGCGCAGCGTTCTCCCTCGTGCAGCCGATCGTGTGGATCCTGCTCTTCGGGCAGGTGTTCTCCTCGCTCGGCACCCTGCCGGGATTCGGCGGCGTCGGATACGTCACCTTCCTCGTGCCCGGCGTGCTCATGATGACCGTGCTCTACAGCGGAGCGTGGGCAGGCACCGGGTATATCGACGACATGAAATCCGGCGTGATGGACCAGCTGCTCACCGCGCCCGTCGCCCGCACAGCGATCATCACCGGTCAGCTCATCCAGCAGCTCATCATCTGCCTGGCGCAGTCGATCGTCGTGCTCCTGATCGGATGGCTCGGCGGCGCGAGCTATCCGGGAGGCGTCGGCGGCATGGCCCTCGCGCTGCTCACCGCGCTGCTGCTCGCCACCATCTTCTGCTCGCTCTCGACGGCGGCCGCGCTCACCGCGCGCAACCAGGTCGCGCTGATCGGCATCTCGCAGATCGTGGTGCTGCCGGTGACCTTCCTCTCGACGACGATGATGCCGGCATCCTTGATGCCCGAATGGGTGCAGAACGTGTCCAAGTACAACCCGATGACGTGGGCCGTCGACCTGGCGCGCAACACGCTCGCGGGCACGGTGGATGACGCCGCGATCTGGCAGGTCGGAGGCCTGGTGGCCCTGGCCGTGCTGGCCTACATCTGGTCGGTGCGGGCGCTGCGCGGGTACCAGCGCTCGCTGTAACTACTGCACCATCATCCGGATTTCGGAGACCTGCGCCGCCACGCCGTCGAGGTGACACGACACGCCGGCAGGCAGCGCAGATCTCCGATTTCCAGCAACTGGATGAGCAGGCGCCGGGGGGCAACCGGGCTGTAGATACCCTTGAGGGGCACGCGCCACGGCCGCAAGGGGCAGTGGCGCTTACGTCCGGTCGGTACGACCGCCGCTCGAGGAAGATCCGCCAGCATGCGCCTCAAACTCACCCTGAACCGTCCGTCTGGAGTGCCGGCCGACATCGTCGTCACGGCGGATGCCGCCGCCAGCATCTCCGAGATCGCCTCCGCGATCGCGCGCCTCGACCCCGTGAACAACGGCGTCGCGAAGGCGAGCGGGATGACCGCCCTCACACTCCAAGCAGCCCTGCCTGGCCAGACCGAGTGGGTGCTGCTCCCGCCTGACGCCCCCGTCGGCGAGGCGTGGATCGCGAGCGGGGCCGTCGTGCAGCTCGCCGACGCCGGTCTGCACTATCAGCCGAAGAACCTGGGCCAGGGCGTGCAGGTCGCGACCCTGCGCGTCGTGAACGGACCGGATGCCGGCAGCGAGTTCCCCATCGCGCTGGGCACGACGGTGCTGGGCCGCGACCCCGGCTGCGACATCGTGCTGCACGACGAGCTCGTCTCGAAGCGTCACGTGCGGTTCGAGGCGTCTGACGCCGTCGAGGTGATCGACCTCGGCAGCGCGAACGGCATCGTCGTGGACGGCGGCATCGTGCCGCGCCTGCGCGTGACCCGCCAGGAGACCATGCTGATCGGCGATTCCGAGGTGGTGCTCACCGTCACCGACCGGCAGGCGCTCGCCGGGATCGCGCCGAAGGCCGGCCCGGTGTTCTTCAACCGATCGCCGAAGGTGGAGGCGCGCTACGCCGGCCAGGAGTTCGGCGCGCCGGCCGTTCCCGCAAAGAAGGATGCGCCGCCCTTCCCGCTGCTGGCGATGATCGCGCCGTTGCTGATGGGCGGTGTGATGTTCGCGATCTCCGGGCAGGCCACCTCTCTGCTGTTCGTGCTGATGTCGCCGCTCATGATGGTCGGCAACGCCATGACGGCGAAGGCGCGCGAGAAGCGCAGGCTGACGAAGTCCATCGCCGAGTTCGACGATGGTTTGACGAGCCTCGCGGACGAGCTGCGGACCGAGCGGATGACCGAGCACGAGGTTCGCACGAAGGAGTCACCGTCGACCCAGCAGGCCATGAGCGAGGCCATCGCCCGCGGCCCGCTGCTGTGGACGAGGCGCCCCGAGCACTGGTCCTTCCTCAACGTGCGCCTCGGCGTCGGCGCCATGCCCAGTCGCAACACCATCAAGACCAGTGGCCGCGGCGAGATCCTCAAGCCCTATCAGGAGCGCCTCGACGAGGTCGTCGACGCGCACAAGACCGTCGACGACGTGCCCATCATCGACAACCTGTTCGACTCCGGCGCACTGGGCATCGCGGGGTCGCCGCAGCAGGCGATCGGCAGCGTCAACTCGATCATGGTGCAGCTGACCGCGCTGCACTCGCCGGCGGAGCTCGCCGTCGCGGCGATCGTCTCGCCTCGCTGGTCGCAGGAGCTGGAGTGGCTCAAGTGGATCCCGCACACCTCCAGCCCCCAGTCCCCGATCGAGACCGGGCACCTCGCCGACAGTGCTGCGAGCGGCTCGAACCTGCTCTCTGCGCTCGAGGGACTCATCGACGACCGCCTCGCGGCCAACAAGAAGGTGCAACGAAGGGGCGCCATCCAATCCGACTCGGCGGCGCTCGAACGCGGTGCCGAGGTCGGCAAGGATGCCGGCGCGAACGGAACCCAGTCGCCGATCCCCGCCGTCGTGGTGCTCATCTCGGATGACGCCGCCGTCGACCGCGCGCGCCTCGTACAGGTTGCGGAGCGTGCAGCCGACGCGGGCGTGTACCCGATCTGGATGGCGGGCGACGTGTCATCCCTCCCCGCCGTGTGCCGCACGTACCTCGAGCTCGGCGACGAGCCGGGGCGCGGGCGCGTGGGGTTCGTGCGCCTCGGCGAGAACATCGAGAACGTCGCGGCCGAGACCGTCGACGGCGCCCAGGCGCTGGAGTTCGCCCGCCGGATGGCCGCGGTGATCGACGCCGGCGCGCTCGTCGCCGACTCGTCGGACCTTCCGCGCAGCGTCTCGCTCGTCACCCTGCTCGGCCACGACCTGGTCGAGTCCAGCGACGCCGTCGTCGACCGCTGGCGGCAGAACAACTCGATCCACGACCGCAGCGGGGCTGCTCCGACTCCTCGCCGTGCCGGCTCGCTGCGCGCGACCGTCGGCTCCGGCGGCGTCGACTCCATGCACCTCGACCTGCGATCGCAGGGTCCGCACGCTCTCGTCGGCGGAACGACCGGCGC
Organism: Humibacter sp.; assembly: GCA_051952615.1. GTDB lineage: Bacteria > Actinomycetota > Actinomycetes > Actinomycetales > Microbacteriaceae > Humibacter. The sequence goes on along the minus strand of JBQCJQ010000206.1, from coordinate 4,190 downwards.
CGGCAAGTCGGAGTTTTTGCAGGCATGGGTGCTCGGGATGGCGGCCGAGTACAGCCCGGACCGCGTCACGTTCCTGTTCGTCGACTACAAGGGCGGCTCGGCCTTCGCGGACTGCGTCAGCCTGCCGCACTGCGTCGGCCTGGTCACCGACCTCAGCCCGCACCTCGTGCGCCGCGCGCTCACGAGCCTTCGCGCCGAGCTGCGGCACCGCGAGCACCTGCTCAACCGCAAGAAGGCGAAGGACCTGCTCGAGCTGGAGAAGCGGGGAGATCCGGACAGCCCTCCGGCGCTCGTGCTCGTGATCGACGAGTTCGCGGCGCTGGTGGGGGAGGTGCCGGAGTTCGTCGACGGTGTCGTCGACATCGCACAGCGCGGGCGCTCGTTGGGCATCCACCTCATCATGGCGACGCAGCGTCCGGCGGGCGTCATCAAGGACAACCTGCGCGCGAACACGAACCTGCGGGTTGCGCTGCGCATGGCCGACGAATCGGACTCCGACGACGTCGTGGGAACGAAGGATGCCGCACACTTCGACCCGAGCATCCCCGGGCGCGGCGTCGCGAAGACCGGGCCGGGCCGCCTCACGCTGTTCCAGTCGGGCTACGCGGGCGGATGGACGAGCCGCGAGCCAGAGCGTGCGGGCATCGAGGTCGCCGAGCTGCGGTTCGGCGGCGAGGTGCGCTGGGAGGATCCCGGCGGCGACGCGGATGTCGACCTGAGGCGCGATCCGGGCCCTACCGACCAGCAGCGTCTGGTCTCGGCGATGATCGGTGCCCAGCAGGCGGGCGGCATCCCCGCTCCCCGTCGCCCGTGGCTCGACGAGCTCGCGCCCGCGTACGACCTCAGCCTGCTGCGCCAGCGCACCGACGCCGAGCTGCTGCTCGGCGTCGCAGACCTTCCCGAGCGTCAGGAGCAGTCGCCGGTGTACTTCCAGCCCGACGTGGACGGCAACATCGCCATCTACGGCACGGGCGGCTCCGGAAAGTCGACGGTGCTGCGCACGCTGGCCTGCTCGGCCGCCATCACCCCGCGAGGCGGTCCCGTTCAGGTCTACGCGCTCGACTTCGGGGCGGGCAGCTTGAGGATGCTCGACCAGCTCCCGCATGTCGGCGCGGTGATCAGGGGCGACGACGTCGAACGCGTCGTCCGGCTGTTCCGCAGGCTGCGGGCGGAGCTGGATGACCGTGCCCCGCGCTTCGCGGCGGCGAACGCGTCGAACATCACCGAGTACCGCCAGCTCGCCGGGCGCCCTGATGAGCCGCGCATCCTGCTGCTGCTCGACGGCTTCCCGAGCTTCAGGGAGGACTTCGAGGTGGCCGCGAACAGGGCGCCCTGGTACGAGGTCTTCCGCGACGTGCTCACCGACGGGCGCCAGCTCGGCATGCACGTCGCGTTCACCGCCGACCGTGCGGGGGCCGTGCCGAGCTCGGTGGGTTCGAGCGTGCAGCGCAGGGTCGTGCTGCGGCTCGCGGACGACGGCTACAGCCTGCTGGATGCCCCAGGAGACGTGCTCTCCCCGTCGTCGCCTCCCGGTCGAGCCATCGTCGACGGCATGGAGACGCAGATCGCGGTGCTGGGCGGCACCCCGAGCGTGTCGGAGCAGTCGATCACGGTGGGCAAGCTGGCGGAGGCCATGACGCGGGCAGGGGTGAAGGCCGCGCCGCCGATCGGAGCGATGCCGACCGAATACCCGCAGTCGGCCCTTCCCGACCGGGTGGGCGAGTTCCCCGCCCTCGGCATCGGCGAGAGCGACCTCGAGCCCATCGGGTTCGACCCGAAGGGGACGATGGTGCTCGCGGGGCCGCCCGCCAGCGGCAGGAGCACCGCGTTCCTGGCGATCGCGACCGCGTTCCACCGCTTCGATCCCGGCGCCCAGCTGCACTACATCGGCAACGCCCGCTCACCGCTCGTGCGCTCGTATCCGTGGGCTGACACCGCCACCACCGTCGAGGAGGTGGCGGCCATCGCGCGCGATCTGCTCGGCGCGGTGACCGACCAGGACACCGTCGACCGCTACGCGATCTTCATCGAGTCGATCGGCGACTTCCTGCAGTCCGCGGCGGATGCCCCGCTCGTCGAGCTGATCAAGGCGGTGCGCAGGAGCGACCACTTCCTGCTCGCCGAGGGCGAGACCAGCGGATGGGGCTCCAGCTGGGGACTCATGGCCGAGGTGAAGAACGGAAGGCGGGGCATCCTGCTGCAGCCGGAGAGCATGGAGGGCGACCTGCTGCTCAAGACCCCGCTGCCGCGCTTCGCCCGAAGCGAGTTCCCGCCGGGTCGTTGCATGTACATCGCGAAAGGCACGTACGAGCGGGTGCAGCTACCGGTGGCCCCACCGCGCGTCGAGTAGCGCGCTGGTCCCGTCGCTGGCTCGGTCACGCAGACTGCGTGATGCGGCGGTATCACCCCTGTCTTAGCGTTGCGCTCGGCGGCACAGGTCGCCGGGTTGACCAACCACAAGACCAAGGGGGTACCCACCCATGTCCAAGCCCACCACAGTCGCCGTGGCGACGTACAAGGACCGCGACTCCGCGGTGAAGGACTACGAGGCCGTTCGTGAGGCGAAGCACCACGGACAGTTCGACCACCTGGCGATCGCCGTGGTGGAGAAGGACGCCGACGGCAAGCTGAAGATCGACCGTCACAACACGTCGGCAAAGCACCTGGCGTGGGGCGGCGCTATCGTCGGCGCGACCCTCGCGGTGCTGGTGCCCCCGGTGGGCATCACCACCCTCGCCGGTGTCGCGGCGTCCGGCGGCGTGCTCGCCGGCGCGGGCGGCATCATCGGACACCTCCACCGCAACATCCCCAAGTCGACGGTCGACCAGATGAACGAGCTGATCGAGTCCGGCAACGCCGGCCTGGTCGTCGTCGCGGTCAACCCGAAGGGCAGCGACCTCGGCGAGCTGCTCGCCGGCGCGGAGAAGAAGATCGTGACCGACAACATCGAGGGCAACGGCAAGGAAGCGGACGACGCCTTGGACAAGGCGTTCGAGGCCGCCGACGCCGAAGAAGCGGCCTAGCCGCGTCATCCCTCGAGCCGGGTGCGGCGGATCTCCTCCACGGTCCGCCGCGCCCGGCTCTTTCGCGTCTGCGACCCTGTCGTGTCTGCGGCATGGGGAGTCCTCCCCATCGCCCGGCGCGAACGGCGACCGATACGCTTCCCATGCGCCGGAATCGCAGCCACCGGTGCGATGGGGAACGAACGAGGGGTTGATGTGAGCGATCTGAAGATCACCGACGGTGTCCTCGACGAGTTGCAGTCCGGGCTGAAGTCGATCGTCGACCAGCTCCGCGACTCCACCCAGTTCTCGGATGACATCGGGAACCTCGTCGGACATGACGGCCTGTCCGGGCACGTGCACGACTTCGCCAGCGACTGGTCCGTGCATCGCGGCAAGATGATCGACGGAACGACGGGCATCCACGACCACGTGACGATGATCAACACCGGGTTCACCCAGGCCGACGCCGATCTGGCCAAGGCCTTCGACCAGCCGGCCGCCTCGCACACGGAAGGGGCTGGGCATGGCAGGGCACAGTGAGCTGGCGCCGCTTCCCGGCGATCCGGCGGCGCTGAAGGCGAAGGCCGACGGGCTGTCATCTGCGGCAGAGCAGATCCAGCAGGCCATCGACCACCTGCGTACGCTCGCCGATCGGGACCAGACCGTCAGCCTCGCCGTCGACTCGGTGCGCGGCAACGCGAGCGACGTCGCCGACAACATCACCAAGGCGCAGATCAGGTACGCGGGAACCGCGAGGGCGCTGCAGGACTACGCGCCCAAGCTGGAGAGCGCTCAGCAGCGCGCGCTGCGCGCGATCTCCGCGTACAACAGCGCCCAGCAGCAGGTGAGCTCTGCGCAGTCCACCCTTCACCAGCAGCAGGAGCAGTACAACCACGATCAGGCAACGGCACCGGCGCCCGCCCCCGGTGCCGAGCCGCCGAAAGCTTTCGGAGAGACGCCGGCGGGTAGCCGCGCCAGCCAGGCCGTCACTGATGCCAACGGTGCGGTCTCCGATGCGCTGAACGAATACCACGGCGCCGTCGCCGAGATCGACGCCGCCGCACAGGTGGCCATCTCTCAGATCAAGAAGGCGATCAGCGACAGCGGGCTCAACGACGGCTTCTGGGACAAGCTGGGACACGCGCTCGAGAGCGCCTGGAACGATGCGGTCGCCTGGGCGAAGAA
>JBQCJQ010000205.1:0-6529 GCA_051952615.1 Humibacter sp. | reverse complement strand
GTCGTCGTGCTCGTGATCGCGTGTGGAGTGTGGGTCGCGGTGCGGGCGCTGCAGGCGAAGTCGGAGCTGGAAGCCGCACTCCCGCTCGTCGACAAGGCGCAGTCGCAGATCTCCTCCGGCGACGAAGCGGGTGCTGCGGCCACGACGAGCTCGTTGTCCACGCATCTGCGCGCGGCTCGCGCCGAAACGAGCGATCCGATCTGGAGGGCAGCGGAGATCATCCCGGTCCTCGGCGGCAACCTCACTGCCGTCCGGCAGCTTGCGCAAGCGGCTTCGGATGTCACGGACCGGTCCATCGTCCCGCTGGCACATCTGGCGGGGACGATCAGCCCGAAGAGCTTCAGCCCTGTCGACGGCAAGGTGCCGCTGAAGCCGCTGATCGCGGCCGCGCCCACCGTCACGAAGGCGAATGCGGCCCTCCAGTCGGACCTCGACATCGTGCACAGCATCAACACCTCGGGAACCGTCGGCATGGTGACCGACGCCGTGCACAAGCTGACCGACGCGCTCGAGAAGGCAGGAGCCGTGACGGATGCCGCGAGCAGGGCGGCCCGGCTGATGCCGGACATGCTCGGTGCCAACGGTCCGCGCGACTATGTGCTCGTCATCCAGAACAACGCGGAGGCACGCTCAACGGGTGGCATCGTCGGCGCACTCGCGCTGCTTCGAGCACAGGACGGAGCCGTCTCGCTGGTCAGCCAGGCGTCGGCGGCCGATCTGCCGCCGTCGTCCAGCCCCGTCATCCCACTGTCTGCTGACACACGCAAGCTGTACGGAGATCTTCCTGGCGAGTTCATCCAGGACGTCACGCTCACCCCGAACTTCACGACCTCGGCTGAGGCGGTTCGCGCAATGTGGGAGAAGCGGTTCGGCACCAAGGTCGACGGTGTGCTGTCGATGGATCCCGTCGCGCTGAGCTACCTCCTCCAGGCCACGGGGCCGGTCGACGTCGGCGACGGCGAGCAGTTGACGGGCGACAACGCGGTCAAGGTGCTCCTGAGCGAGTCGTATGCACGATTCGACGATCCCAAGCAGCAGGACGCCTTCTTCGCCGCAGCGGCCGCTGCCGCCTTCACGAAGGTGGCCGACGGCCGGTTCGACCCGAGCGCCATGCTCTCCGCGCTGACCCGAGCAGGAGACGAGCGACGGGTGCTGGTGTGGAGTGCGAACTCGCACGAGCAGTCCATCCTTGCGGGGACGACGCTCGCCGGGGGACTGCCGCAGGGTTCGGCGACCGACAACACGTTCGGCGTCTATCTGAACGACGCCACCGGCGCGAAGATGGACTACTACCTGCACACCGGCGTCGGGCTCGGCCGCGCAGAGTGCCGTGCTGACGGTCGAGCGAACTACCTGGTGCGCGTGACGCTCTCCAGCGACGCGCCGGCGGATGCCGCACAATCGCTGCCTGGCTACGTCACGGGCGCCGGTCTCTCCGGGGTGCCGGCGGGGGACACCTACACGACGGTCGCGGTGTACGCGCCGAAGGGCTTCGTGACCGTCGGAGCGACGAGTGCTGGTCGCGACGTCACCATCCAGCGGGGCACGGACGAGGGGCGCAGCGTTGCGCACGTGTTGGTCAAGCTCACGCCCGGGAAGACGGCGACCTACGACTTCCAGTTCGTCGGAGCCCCGACTTCGGGGACGCCATCGACGACTCAGGCGCTTGGCGCCGTGACGACGCCGGGCGTCTGGGCCACCGACGTGAGCCGCGTCGCCTTCGCATGCTCAAGCGTGCTGCGCTGATCCCGCGGAAACCTTTGCCCAATACACCCGATCGGGGGAGTGGCGCAAGTATGGCGTCTCGATAAACTCTTTATAACCCGAATATGCCTCCCATACCCGAAGGTTGGCTTCCCATGAAACGCCGTTATTTGGCGTGCCTCGGTGGACTCGGAGTAGTGGCTGCTGTCACGCTCTCCGGGCCTCTTGCCGCGGCTGCCGATAGTTACGTACCCATCGATCCCTGCGAAACGTCCTGCAGCAACGTCACGGTGACCGTTCCCGACGACCCGACTCCAGGACTCGCAGACACCGGTAGTTCCATCTCGTGGCCTCTCATCGGCCTGGCTGGAGCCGCTGTCGTCGTCGGCGGAGGCGCAGTCGTCGTCTCCCGTCGTCGCGCCCGTCGAGCGAACTGACCCGCTGACTCACGAGCCGGTCGGCTCCTCTCAGCGGCAATGCCCATATGCCCCTAAGTAGGGACATGAGCTTTGCTCAGCAATCGTTAGAATCATTTATTGAGAGATTCTCGTCTATCCCGAGGCTTGCAGATGGGCCGGCGAGAACCTCACAGGGCTTCAACCCGCTTACCCGAACCCGAGGTGCCAAGTGGCCTCATCGACTCGGGCGGTGCACAACACCCGAAGTGTGCACCGCCCCGATGCGCCGATCCACCAGGCAATCGCCTGTTGTGAGTGTGAATCATGACCGAACTCGACGATCTCCGATCGGTCGCGCTCGGTCGTCCCCTTCCGCGGATCAAGACCGCGGGACGTGGCGGGGAGCTGTCGGCAGAGCAGCGTTGGAGCCGCAGCTATCGTGCGCGCCTCGTCATCAGCGACGCGCTGATCGTCGCCGCCTCGGTCGGTGCAGCATTCGTCCTGCGCTTCGGCTTCAAGAACGATGACCTGGGTGGTCTCGACGAGCTCTACTGGGTGATCGCCTTCGTCGTCGTGGCTACGTGGCTCGTGATGCTGTCAGCCTTCCGTACCCGCGATCCCCGCGTGATCGGCGTTGGGTTCGCCGAATACCGCAGGGTCGTCAGTGCGAGCGCCTTCACCTTCGGTGCGCTCGCCATCGTCTTCCTGGTCGGCAAGATCGAGGTGGCACGGGGGTTCTTCGTGCTGACCCTGCCCATCGGGCTCGTCGCTCTGGCGATCAGCCGGTGGATCTGGCGGCGCTGGCTGTCGAAGCAGCGCACCAATGGCCGGTACCTCTCTCGCGCCCTCGTGGGCGGATCGCCGAGCGATGTCGCGTACGTCGTCGACCAGCTCAAGCGCAAGACCGGGGCCGCGTATCACGTGGTCGGCGCCGCGATCGACGGCACGGATGTTGCGGCCGAAGCCGATGACCTCGGCACCCCGGTCGTCGCCGACCTTTCCAACCTCGCCATGGCCGCCGCGAACCTTCACGTCGACACGGTGATTCTGGCCGGGCAGCCGAGTGACGACCGCGGCTTCGTTCGAGACCTCAGCTGGCAGCTCGAGGGTGCCGCGACCGACCTGGTGCTTGCCGCCGGACTGACCGATGTTGCCGGCCCGCGCATCCACTTCCGTCCGGTCGAGGGGCTGCCGCTGATCCACGTGGAGATCCCGCAGTTCGACGGCGCGAAGCACGCGCTCAAGCGTGCGCTCGACGTCGTGCTGTCCGGCATGGCGCTCCTGGTGCTCTCACCGCTGTTCCTGGTGCTGGCCGTTCTGGTCAGCCTCGACAGTCCGGGCGGCGCGATCTTCTCGCAGAAGCGGGTCGGCCGTAACGGTGAGACCTTCACGATGTACAAGTTCCGCAGCATGGTGACGACGTCTGAGGCGGAGCTTGCGCAACTCACCGACGCGAACCAGGGCGCGGGCGTGCTCTTCAAGCTCAAATCCGACCCCAGGGTCACGCGTGTCGGTCGAGTCATCCGCAAGTACTCGCTCGACGAGCTGCCCCAGCTGTGGAACGTGTTCCTCGGCAACATGAGTCTTGTCGGCCCGCGGCCCCCGCTGCCTCGTGAGGTTGCGGCCTACGAGAACTACGTTCACCGCAGGCTGTTCATCAAGCCGGGTCTGACCGGCATGTGGCAGATCAACGGGCGCAGCGACCTGAGCTGGGATGAGAGCGTGCGTCTCGACCTCTACTACGTCGAGAACTGGTCACTCACCGGTGACATCATCATCCTGTGGCGCACGGTGAAAGTGCTCGTGCACCCGGTCGGGGCGTACTAGGGCGGCACGGGGACAGTTCCCCTTCGCGGCGAGCCGACGGGAGTCGTCGCCGCGGAAGGGGGAACCGGTGAGCAGATCGGACGTGCAATCGCTGCTCCGGCTGGTGGCGTTCATCGTCGCCCTCGCGGGCACGTACTGGCTGTTCGTGCGGGTTCCCTACGGCCACGCGATCGATGACGCGTCGTACACTGCGGCTGCACACTTCGGGGGCTTGGTCGACGCGGGCAATCTGTACCGGCTCGCGGCGCCGGTGCTCATCGTGCTGGTCGCGGCAGCGTTCGGCGTCGTCGCCCTCGTCGAGCGGCGGTGGGTGGATGCCGTGAAAGCCGCCGTGATCGTGGTGGGTTCACTCGTCCTGAGCGAAGCCCTGAAGCTCAGCGTTCCCGGGCCGACGATCGGCGGGGCTCGACTGGCGGACAACACATTTCCGAGCGGCCATGTGGCGGTGGCCGTCTCCGGCGTGATCGCGCTCGGCGTGCTGCTTCCGTGGCGATCGTGGCGCTGGCCGGTCATGGGATCTGCCGTGATCGCGACGGTGCTCGTCGCCTGGACATCCACTCTCTCGTTCGCGCACCGACCGAGCGAGGTCATCGGCGGTGCACTGGTCTCTGGTGTGGTCGGTAGCGCCGTGCTCTGGCGCAGGGCCGCCATCGTGGACCGGAGCCGCGCTCTGTCCGTCGTGCTGAGCTGCGCAGCGGTGGTATCGGCCGTGCTCGCCATTCTCGGCGTCGTGGCACACAGCAGGCTCGATGCGGCCAACCCCGGCGTGTCGCTGTGGCCGTGGATGTTCGTCAGCGCTGTCGCCGTCGTCGCAGCGATCGCGGTGGCGCCTGGCGAGGCTCCGCGGATGCGCGCCCGCGGATGATCGGCTGAAGACAACCGTCCGAGCGGCGGCTGAGCCCGTTACGTGAGCAGGCGGTGGTCCACGCGGGCCGATGTCGGAGTGTCCTCCGCCAGGCGGGCGACGACCGACTCGAAGCTCTGATCGCGCAGGGTGCGGACGCGATTCCGCACGACCACAAGCGACTCGGGGGTCCTCAGCAGTTCGCCAACGCGGCGAACCTCCTGCTGGCCGCGGCGCCGAAGGCCCTTGAGGCTCACGATCAGGCCGAGGGCTTCGAGCTGCGAGTACAGGTCGACGCGCTTGTCTCTGCGCATGTTGGGCTCACCGGAGTTGACGTTCCACTCGGCGCCGCCCTCGTCGACCAGGCAGACGGCCGGTACGCCCTGCGCCCACGCGTTGATCGCCAGGTGGTAGGTGTCGGTCAGCACGACGTCGTAGTCGCTCAGCCCGAAGATGAGGCTGCGCATGTCGTTGCGAGGGCCGACGGGCTTGGGCACTCCGCGCAGGGCGGCGAACGACGTGCGGAGAAGGTCGGTCCGGTCCGGGGCGTCCTCGGCGCGCTCCAGCGCAGGCCATGCCGCGCGGAACCTGCGACGCGAGTCGACCGGCCAGAATGCGGGCGCCTCGCCCCATGGGATCCAGGTTGCGCGAAGGTCGAGGCTCCTTGCGAGCCGTCGTCCGAACGTCGCGACGACCTCGGGCTGAACGGCCGAACGGCCGATGAACACGCCCAGTCCGTTGCCGCCCCGCTGGACGCCGTCGTGCAGGAGAAACGCGGCGTCGAGTGCCTGCGCGGCTCCCCGATCCTGGCCTCTGATGCCTCGAGCCACCTGCGCCGAGTACGGATCGCGAAGCCAGACCCGATCCGCGCCATCCATGAAGTGTTCGAGATCCCGGCCGTACTGCGACGCGTAGTCCTGCCACGTGTTCATGCTCAGCGTGCTTCCGTAGGAGAGCACCCTGCCGAGCGTGGCCGTATCCGTGCCGCGAAGCAGTTGCACGCTCGCGACGAGCTCATCCGCCTCGGCGGAAGAGCAGAGACCGATGCGCCTGGCGAGCACGTCGGACATGTGGCGCTGATAGACCGCCATGTGCATGAAGTCGCCCCAGAAGACCACCCGGTCGGCGCTCAGCACCTCGTCGATGCGACCGCGCAGCGACTGGTAGGTCATCCCGGTGTCGGGGTCGAGGTAGGTCGACGCGGTGGGCAGCGGAGCGTCACCGCGGAACTCACGCCACTCGCTGACATCCCACAGACGCCAGTAGGTCACGTCAGAGAGACCGGCGGCGTTCGCAACGTTGGCGAATGCCAGATCGACCGAGGTCATACCGGGGTTCCGCCCGTTGGGCGGAGCACAGATGACGTTCACCCTGCGACTGGATGCGGCCATGGTGCTCTCGATCCTGAAACGTTCCGCGTTGCGACGTGCGCTCGTGATGATCCGACGCGCGGTGCTTTGGGATGACGGTCGTCGGGTTGTCGGCCGCCATGTGAAGAATGAGCGCCGACAACGATAACTCCGTTTGCGGCACTCTTGTCTGAGTTTCAGGGCTCATTTCTGAGCGTTCGTTCACGTGAGCTGAGTAAGCCTCAGTTACGAGTGGTGGTCCTCGTCTGGGCTCGCCTGCGTCGCCGCGGCAGCAGCGGCCTGGGACGCCTGCTGCGCACGCAGCCGCCCTGCGCCTGGGTTGAGGCCGACGGCGTTGGCAACGTCGCGCGCCATCGCGCGCCACCGCGGGAAGACCCACGACGGGC
>JBQCJQ010000204.1:0-10073 GCA_051952615.1 Humibacter sp. | reverse complement strand
GGGGCTGGATTTCGGAGATCCGCCGTGACGCGCCGACGGTTTGCCCGCGACACGCCGGAGCCGGCGCAGACCTCCGATTTTCGGCTCGGTGGGATGTGCTCGGGGATGTAGTCGGTGGGATGCACATGGAGAGACAGGTAGGGCATCAGGGCATCCGGGGCGGATTTCAGCCCCCGCCCGCGGCCTGATATAGTCGTCAGGTTGATCAGGGAGCCCCGCGGCTCCGGATCAACGCCAGTCGCGCCCGTAGCTCAACGGATAGAGCATCTGACTACGGATCAGAAGGTTGGGGGTTCGAATCCCTTCGGGCGCACACTGTGTTGAGACAGTAAGAGAACGGCTCGCGAAAGCGGGCCGTTTTCGCATTTCAGGATGTCGCATGCCGCCACCGCAGATGTGTCGGCTCTCACTTTTCTCCCACCAGCGCGGCAGCATCCCCATCAGCGCGACAGGGGATCAGCCGGTAGCGTTGCCGCTGTGCCGAGACCCTAGGGCCCCCGGTGTCGCGCCGTTTCGAGTGCGTATCCGGGGGTTCGTCCTGCTCGGCGTCCCCCAGACTCAGCCGCGAGAGGAACGACAGTGCAGTTCAGGTACTTGGGCAACTCCGGATTCAAGATCTCCGAGATCACCTACGGCAATTGGTTGACGCACGGCTCCCAGGTCGAGAACGACACGGCTACGGCGTGCGTGCGCGCCGCGCTGGAGGCAGGCATCACCACCTTCGACACCGCCGACGTGTACGCGAACACCGCGGCGGAAACCGTGCTCGGTGAGGCGCTGAAGAACGAGCGCCGTGAGTCGCTGGAGATCTTCACCAAGGTCTTCGGACCTACCGGTCCCAAGGGTCACAACGACGTCGGACTGTCGCGCAAGCACATCCTCGAGTCGATCAACGGCTCGCTGTCCCGCCTGCAGACGGACTACGTCGACCTGTACCAGGCGCACCGCTTCGACTACGAGACGCCGCTCGAAGAGACGATGCAGGCGTTCGCCGACATCGTGCGGCAGGGCAAGGCGCTGTACATCGGCGTGAGCGAGTGGACCTCGGAGCAGCTGCGCGCCGGCGCCGCGTTGGCGAAAGAGCTGAACATCCAGCTCATCTCGAACCAGCCGGAGTACTCGGCGCTCTGGCGTGTCATCGAGGCTGAGGTCGTGCCGACGTCGCGTGAACTCGGCATCTCGCAGATCGTGTGGTCACCCGTCGCGCAGGGCGTGCTGAGCGGAAAGTACCTCCCGGGCGCGCCTCTGCCCGAGGGAAGCAGGGCCACGGATGACAAGGGTGGCGCCAACGCCGTGTCTCGGTGGCTGACCGATGACGTGCTCACCCGCGTTCAGCAGCTGACGCCGATCGCCGACGAACTCGGGCTCACCCCGGCTCAGCTCGCGGTCGCGTGGGTGCTGCAGAACGACAACGTCGCAACGGCGATCATCGGGGCGTCGCGTCCTGAGCAGGTGATCGAGAACGTGAAGGCATCCGGCGTCACGATCCCGGCGGAACTGCTCGGTCGCATCGACGAGGTGCTCGGCGGCGCGGTCGAGCGCGACGCAGCGCGCACGTCGGAGCGTTCCCCGAAGACCCGCGAGGCCTGATTACGGTTCGAACACCAGCGGCGGCGGGCTGATCACGGTCTGGTACCACGACCACGAGCCGCCCGAGAGCTGTTCGATCGCCACGTAGCACGGCTGCGATGCCGGCAGGCCGTTCATCGCGACCGACAGCGACTGCTGGCCGCTGATGGTGCGGTTGCCGATGCCTCCCGCGCTGGCTGCCCCGAACTGAGTGACCGAGAACACCGTCGATTCCTGAGTCCACAGGTAGAACGTGAAGACGTAGTCCGTGGTGGATGTGATGCCGTAGGCATCCGCCTCGAAATGCACGGAGATGGCGGGCGCCCGCGACGGGTTCATCGGGTAGTCGAAGCTCGCGTAGCTGGTCGGAGCATCCGTCTGCGCGATCGTTGCCTGGATGAGCGTGGTGTTGGTTCGGCCTCGGCCGATGGGATGAGCCACCGAGAGTGAATCGATCGGCGACGGGAAGAAGACGGGCGGTCGTACAGTGACGAGTTTCGACCATTCGTCGGGCGTGATGTCGCTCGCAAAGGCCGAGAAGTCGACCTTGTGGGTGTCCAGGGCGTCCGCGAACTCGTTCGAGGTTGCGTGAGACATGCGCGCAGCTTAAGTTCGCAGATCGGATGCCGCGACCCTCGCACGGGGGTATCTATCACGGGGTATCTATGCGGAAGGGGCAGCGCAAACCCAGCGCTGCCCCTTCCACTGCGACCGCTATGCGGCGGTCATCCACGTCAGCCCGTCAGGCCGGTGTCTGCGATCCGATCTGGAACCGCACGGCCCCCTGCTCATCGAGCTGGGCGTCGAGCACCTTGTCACTGAGTGCGGCCGATGCGCTCTCGTCGATGAAGACGTGGGCGTCGCCACCGATGATCACCTGGTCGTCTGCCTCGGGCGCCGGCACGACGGTTACGGCGAAGGCCGTGCCCTCCGGGTCCGGGCTGCTGATGCGCAGACCCCCTTCCGACGAGTCGACCGTCTGGTCGGTCAGCGTCTTGACGATCGTGCGTGCGTTCTCGGTGAGGGTGAGCATGAGCTCTCCTTCCGGTTGCGGGACGATGAGTCGGCAACGATTCCGCACCTCGTCGTGAGCTGCAACCCAAATGGGGGGATTCTGCGGGGACGCCCAGGGTGCTATGCGCTCTGGCGCGGATCGACCCCGGAGGCATGAGGCTTCTTCGTCTTCTTCGGGGGTTTCGGCACCCCGAGCATCCGGGCGAGCACCGCCTGAAGCGGCCCGATGAGGAACATCACGAAGAGCGGGTAGTAGCTCAGGAACGGGAACGCGATGGCGATGCCCAGCGCGACGGCGAAGAGCACGACCATGGAGATGTCGACCGCGATGCCCGACTTCAGATGGTCGGCGGGGATGTCGTGCAACAACGGATGCGCGCCTAGAAACAGCCTCAAAGCGAGGGTCAGCAGGCACGTGACGATCATGGTGCCGATGTAGACGATCTTGACGACCGAGTCGGTGGTATGGGCCTCGCCAGACAACGCGGTGGCGACGGGAAGCCACACGATCGACAGCAGCCACGCCATGTTGATCCAGAGAAGAGGGATCGAGATCAGGTGCACCCTGGCGAAGATGCGATGGTGGTTGATCCAGAACATGGCGATGATCGCGAAGCTCAAGACGAAGCTCTGAAGCTGCTGCCCGTGCTCGTTGAGCCACGGGGCCACCTTCTGGCCGGTGATGCCGGTCGCCGCCTCCATGAGCGGCAGGATGAGCAGGGTCATCGCGATCGCGACGACGGCGTCGATGAAGGCCTTGGCACGCTCCGCGCTGAACAGCCCCTCCGGGGCGGGGCCCTCTGAGTCATCCGATGCAGCGTCGTCACTCACGCCAACGATGGTAACGGGCGGTGGTCGCGAGGCGGCCGCCTTGGGTCCAAGGTGTGGCAGCTGTCGAGTTCTCCACAGATCTGCGCTTGAGGCCACGGGCGACTCGAGGGCGCGCGAGTGTTGGTCATCAGAATCGCAGCCCAGCCCTGGAGGCATCGTGTTCTCGTCGAAGAGTGCTCGCGTCTTGATCACCGTCAAGGCCTCGCCCGAACCATCCGAGAAATACGGTGACACGGTGTGTGTCGCCGGTGTTCGCCTCGATACCGATCGGCCCGAGTTCATCCGTCTCTATCCGGTCCCGTTTCGATGGATGACTGTGGATCAGCAATTCACGAAGTATGACGTGATCGATGCGGAGCTCATCAGGCCCACGAACGACAAGCGTCCCGAAAGCAGCCGAGTGAATCTCGATTCGGTCAGGCGCGAGAGCGGGCCCATCAAAGACATGAGGGCCCGGGGTGCGATTCTCGAGCCGCTGATCGGGCCGACGATGTGCGAGCTGCGAGAGGGCGTTGTTGCGAACCTGAATGCTAGGTCACTCGGTCTGGTACGCGTTCGCGAAGTGAAGCGCGTGATCGTCGACCCCGGCCACCCGTGGAGCGACGCTCAGCAGGCCAAGATCGATCGGGCTCTTCGACAGGAGAGCCTGTTCGGAGAGATGACTCCGCCCGAACTCAAGCCACCTCGCTTCACAGTGAGGTACGAGTACTTCTGCGAGACGAAAGGATGCGCTGGCCACACCCAACGCATCCTGGACTGGGAGCTCACGGCTTTTCAGCTACGTCTTCGGCAGTCGAGCAACGCCGCCGCCGCGGACAGCATTCGGCGCCGGTTTCACGAGGAGTTATGCGCGGAGGACAAACGGGTGCACTTCTACGTCGGCAACATGGCTGATCCGGCGAAACGACGCAACTTCGCAGTCCTCGGCGTCTACGCACCACCGAAGAACTCTGACTTCGGGGCCACGTTGGACTTGGGCATGTGAGTCTCGCGATGCCCTCGGTGAGCTTTTAGATCGAGACCAGTGCCCCGAGCCGATGGTTCACCGCATCGAGCACCTGCTCTCGATGACAATGGGTCTGGTCGGCCTCGAAACAGAGCACGGCGACTCGGGATGACCTCGCGGCCTCTGTGATTCGATCAATGGCCTCGACAGCAACGGCGGATCTCAGCAGATCGCGGAATGCGTCCCGAGCACGGTCGCCCTCGACGGTGTGCGGAGTCGCGTAACCATCGCGATTGTCCCTGGGGTTGCCCAGGGACGGCAGGTGAACGTAAGCGATGCCCACATCACTCAATCCGGCCGCGAGCGCAGTCTTCGACAAGCCGCGCTTTCGCGAGATCGCGTTCAAGCGAACGTCGAAGAGCGTCGTCACGTTCAACGATCTCAGCCCGGCGATGAGGGCCTCGAGCGTCTGGCCTTCGTAGCCGATGCCGGTTGCCCCTCGCGCGTCCCTCACCATACGACTCAGTGTCCCACGGGCGTTAGCGACGATCCGGTCTCTGCGAGCGATCGGTGGGAAAGCAACACCGCCGGACCGCCGGTCAGTGGGCGAGGATGCCCAGCCCGACCACGATGAGGCCAAGGACGCCGGTGACGAGCGCGGACAGGATGCACCGCCAGACCGACCTGCGTCGTCTCAGTGCCCCGAGGTAGCCGACCACCGCGAGCATGGCGATGCTCACCCAGAGCGCGAGGTAGTACGCGACGTACTCATCGAGCACCTGCACGACCGCGAGCAGCAGGAACACCGAGGGAAGCAGCATGGCGAGGAGCATCCCGCGGGAGTGCCGCACCGCCTCGCGGAACGCCGCCCCGACGGGAACCTCGGCGGGGTCGCCGCTGCCGTCGCCGTGCACAGCGACCGTGCGCGCGTACACATGCGTGATCCAGAAGATCAGCGTCGTCACGACCACGAAGATGAGCACCTCGAGGTCGGTGTCGTACTCCCATCCGACGGTGATGAGGGCGCTCACCAGCACGATGCCGTACACCGTGGCCTCGCTGCCGAACACGTTCATGATGAACCGAGCTGACCCGCCGGGCCGCCCCTCGCCCTTCGCCATGTACGCGAACTTACCGCCACAGCGCTCGCGCGGGCGGGCCTGCTCAGGTCCGCCGCCGAAAGCACAATGCGTCAGGATGCCCGCGACGCCGTCATTCTGCACCGACCCGGCCCCCGCGGTGTCGCCGCGTCACGCTATCGTGACAAGGACGGCGAAGGGGGCCGCATGTCCAGCGAGTACCGCGACCGAGTGCCGATCGACGCGCAGAGCGTCGACGCACCGCTCTCTCGATTTGCCGTGTTCCTGGTGCTCACCGTGCAGCCGGGCGCGGAGGCCCTCGCCATCGTGCGCGAGACCATCTCCGGCATGGATGACGCGGTCAAGACCGTCGGCTTCCGCGATCTCGGTGGCCACCTGTCGTGCGTCGTGGGGATCGGCCGTCGGCTGTGGGATCGGCTCGTGCCCGACATCCGCCCCGCCGAGCTCGAGGTGTTCCCCGAGGTGCGCGGAGCCACGCACGTCGCGCCTTCCACGCCGGGTGACCTGCTGCTGCACATCCGTGCCGATCGCGTCGACCTGTGCTTCGAGCTCGAGAGGCAGCTGTTGGATGCCCTTGGCGAGGCCGTGCAGGTCGCAGACGAGACGCAGGGCTTCCGCTACTTCGACGTACGCGATCTGCTCGGCTTCGTCGACGGCACCGCCAACCCGATCGGGAGCGAGCTCGACGAGTCGGCGATCATCGGCGACGAGGATCCGCCGTTCGCGGGCGGCAGCTACGTCGTGGTGCAGAAGTACCTGCACGATCTGGACGCCTGGGGCGCCCTCACCGTTGAGCAGCAGGAGGCCGTGATCGGCCGCACCAAGCTGGAGAACATCGAGCTGGATGACAGCGTCGAGAATCAGAAGGCGCACAAGACGCTCACCACGATCGTCGACGACGACGGCAACGAGCTCGACATCCTGCGCGACAACATGCCGTTCGGGAGTCCGGCGTCCGGCGAGTTCGGCACCTATTTCATCGGATACTCCGCACGGCTCTGGGTGACGATGCGGATGATCGACCGCATGTTCATCGGCGATCCGCCCGGCTTCCACGACCGCATTCTCGACGCGTCGACGGCGGTCACGGGGAGCACGTTCTTCGTGCCATCCAACCCTGTGCTGCAGGCCTTGGCCGATCCGGATGGTCTCAGTGGGTTGAGGAGCACCGCGGAGCGGAGCGAACCCCGTGGGTTGAGGAGCACGCCGAAGGCGGGCGTCTCGAAACCCGACAACGAGCCGCCAGACGCCGCGGACGGTTCTCTTGGCATCGGCTCGTTGCGCCAGACATCCGACGGCGACATCGCCGCCGACGAAACGGAAGGAACGGCATCATGAGTGATCACCTGCTGCGCCGCCACGCACCGCTCACCGACGCGGGGTGGGCCCTGCTCGATGCGGAGGCATCCGCTCGGCTTCCCGTCGCGCTCGGGGCGCGCAAGCTGGTCGACTTCTCCGGGCCGCATGGCTGGGAGCACTCTGCCACGAACCTCGGCCGGGTCGGCGGGGTCGTCAGTGCGCCCGAGGAGGGTGTGATCGCCCGCAGCAGACGGGTGCTGCCGCTCGCCGAGGTGCGCGCCGACTTCGTGCTGCGGCGCGAGGAACTCGACTCGGCGGACCGTGGTGCAGAGGATGTCGACCTCGGCCCCCTCGACGAGGCGGCCGTGCGCATCGCGCGCGTCGAGAACTCCGCGGTCTTCAACGGCTGGGACGCCCTCGGCATCATCGGCGTGCTGCCTGCCTCGCCGCACGAGCCGATCGTGCACACGAGCATGGCTGAGGAGTACGACGACGCCGTGACGCAGGCGGTCGCCACGCTGAAGCGCTCCGGCGTGGACGGCCCGTACGCGCTCGCGCTGGGGCCGACGCTGTGGACCTCGGTGATCGAGGCGAACGAGGGTGGTGGATATCCGCTCATCCGGCATCTGCGCGACATCCTGGGCGGACCCGTCGAATGGGTTCCCGGTCTGGATGGCGCCGTGGTGCTCAGCCAGCGCGGTGGGGACTTCGTGCTCGAGGTGGGCGAGGACCTCTCGATCGGCTACGCGTCGCACGACGCCCAGAACGTGAACCTCTACCTGGAGGAGTCGCTGAGCTTCCGCGTCAACACGCCCGAAGCCGCGATCGCGATCGTCATCGCGTAGGCCTCACCCGCCGGTGAGGTGCGCGGCCGGCGTGATCAGGGACGGGCATCCGGAGAGATCGCCGGAGTGGCTGGCGGCTCGGAGCCCGCGGGCGCTCCGGCCGCCGGGGACAGCAGGTCCGCGGCGGCCAGAATGCCCTGCAAGGTGATGGTTCCCATGGCGATCAGCGTCTCGTCAGCGAGTGGACGCTGGTCTGCCACGTGTGCTCCCGCGCGAGGCGGTCGCGTTCGGCGCTGTTGCGTCGTGAGGTGAGCTCGCGGTCGAGCGTGCGGTGTGCACGCTGGTCCCGACGGCTCCACAGGATGAGCGCCAGACCTGCACGCATCGCGAGCCTGTCGAGAGGACTCGGAGGGTGCGAGTTGCGGGTCTGTCGCTCGGCGCGCGGCTCGGTGGTGGTCGAGCTGAGCGTCTCGAGGGTTTGCGTGTTCATGATGTTTCCTTCGGTGAGGACGCACCGATCGGTGCCGAGACGAGTGGTGCCCACTGGGCCCGGCGGAGCGGTGCTGATGGGTGGTGATGAGGTGAAGTGTGGACCGGTCGACCGGCGCGAGAGCGCACGGAAGACCCGGTTCTGCGATGGGCAGTTCTGCGAAAAGCAGACGGGGTCCGGGGCAGCGGGATGACGGCACGGCCAAAGCATGCCGAGTGCGGCATGCAGGGCTCGAGCGGGCGACGGGTCTGGTGTTCGCCGCCTAGGGGCGGGACGACTCAGACGGGTCGCTCAAGCGCGGATGTCGAAACCCGGCTTCGAACGTCGACCGTCAGTGCGCGGCGATAACCACTAGCAGGCCATCCCTGCACGCGCACGTCGTGCGCCGAGAACCACGCCCCCACGGAAGGCGAGAGCGTGCGGCTGAATGTGAGTGGTCACCATCATGACGTTCTCCCTTCGCGTTCCCATGCTCCAGCGCGGGTCGCGCGAGCGGTTGGGTTTGTGGTCTGCCGGAAACCCGGCCTTCGTTACGGTAGTGCACGGCGAGCGCCAGGCACAAGCATCCATGCGGATGCATCTTGGAAATTCGAACTAGAGCAATCCGAACTAGAGACGCCGGGCGCCCTCGACCTTGACGCGGATCACGTAGAGCCGCGTCGTCGCGGTGATGTACAGCAGGTTGCGCTGCGGGCCGCCGAATTCGAGGTTCGCAGCGGTCTCCGGCAGGTGCAGTACGCCGAGCAGCGTGCCGTCGGGGTGGTAGACCTCGACGCCGTTCCCGCTCGCCGCCCACAGGCGGCCCTCGGTGTCGAGGCGGATGCCGTCGAATCCGGCATCAGACGCGCACAGCTCGTGGCCGTCCGCCAGGCTCTCGTCGCGCACCTGGAACACGGTGATCGTGCGGCGCTCGCTGTCTGTGACGTAGAGCAGCGACTCGTCGAGCGAGAAGGCGAGACCGTTCGGCTGGGTCAGGTTGTTCGCGACGGCGGTGAGCGAGCCATCCGGATGCCAGCGGTAGACGTTGCGGCTGCCGATCTCCTCCGTGCTGCGGTGTCCCTCGTAGTCGGTGAGGATGCCGTAGGTCGGGTCGGTGAACCAGATCGAGCCGTCGGAGTGCACGACCACGTCGTTCGGGCTGTTCAGCCGCTTGCCGTCGAACGAGTCCGCGATCACGCGGGTCGAGCCGTCGTGCTCGGTGCGCACGACCCTGCGGTTGCCGTGCTCGCACGTGACGAAGCGGCCCTGGGGGTCGACGGTGCGGCCGTTGGTGAATCCGGCGGGATGGGTCCAGACCTCCACCCGCCCGCTGGTCTCGTCGTACCGGAGCACGCGGTCGTTCGGGATGTCGCTGAACAGCAGGAAGCGCCCCTGCGGAGAGTACGCGGGGCCTTCCAGCCAGCGGCCGTCGTCGAACAGGATGCGCAGCTCGGAGTCGCCGCCGATCTCGTCGAAACGTGGGTCTTTGCTCTCGAACACCGCCGCGATGCGCTCCGTCGTCATGGGTACATTCCACCGCATCGGCGCCCGTTCCGTGCACGAGGCCGCAATCGACGCGCGGATGTCGCCGCCATGTATGACACTGGTACCGCGTCGCATCACCCCACCACCGCCCCATCCCAACGACCAGGAGGCGAGACCCCCATGACCTCTCCCGTAGCG
The DNA here is from genome assembly GCA_051952615.1 of Humibacter sp. Classification (GTDB taxonomy): domain Bacteria; phylum Actinomycetota; class Actinomycetes; order Actinomycetales; family Microbacteriaceae; genus Humibacter. The sequence goes on along the minus strand of JBQCJQ010000204.1, from coordinate 377 downwards.
CAGCCGAACTACGACCGCGACGACCTGCGCGTCGGCATCGTGCACTTCGGCGTCGGCGGGTTCCACCGCGCGCACCAGGCGATGGTGCTCGACCGGCTGATGAACGAGGGCGAGGCGCTCGACTGGGCCATCTGCGGCGTCGGGGTGCTGCCGGGGGACCGTGCGATGCGCGATGCGCTGCTGGCGCAGGGCGGTCGGTACACGCTCGTGCTCAAGCATCCCGACGGCACTCGCGAGGCGCGCACGATCGGCTCCATCGCCGAGTACCTGTTCGCACCCGACGACCCCGATGCCGTCGTGGAGCGGATGTCGGACCCGGCCGTGCGCATCGTGTCGCTCACGATCACCGAGGGTGGCTACAACACGAACCAGGTGAC
>JBQCJQ010000203.1:0-2147 GCA_051952615.1 Humibacter sp. | reverse complement strand
GCTCGCCGACTTCGCCGAGCACGAAGGTGCCGACGATCCGTGCGCGGTGGGACTTCCCTTGCTGAGGGACTGGCTGTGGAAGTCGCAGCAGAGCGGGCTGGCCAAGGCCTCCATCGCGCGCCGCGCCGCAGCAGCGAAGGGGCTCACAGCGTGGCTGGAGCGCACAGGCCGCACGCCGGTGGACGCGGGCCGCAGGCTGCGCGCACCCAAGGCCGATCGCAGACTGCCGCGGGTGGTCGGCAAGGAGCAGGCATCCGCACTGCTGGAGGGCCTCGCTCACGCTGCCCAGTCGGGAGATCCCGTCGCGGTCCGCGACCTCGCCGTCGTCGAGTTGCTCTACGCCTCAGGGCTGCGAGTCTCAGAGCTCACCGGCATCGATCTCGACGACCTCGACCACGAGCGTCTGACCGTGCGAGTGGTCGGCAAGGGCTCGAAGGAACGCGTGGTGCCGTTCGGCGTGCCCGCGGAACGTGCCGTCGACCGGTACCTGCGTGCGGCGCTCCCCGCACTCGTGGCCCGACGCACCGGCGAGGCGCGACCCGGCGACGCCCGCGCGCTGTTTCTCGGCGCTCGAGGCGCTCGTCTCGACACCCGAGCCGTGTATCGGATCGTCTCGTCGCTGCTCGCGGACCTGCCGGGCACAGGGCCATCCGGGCCGCATGCGTTGCGACACACCGCGGCCACGCACCTGCTCGACGGCGGCGCGGATCTGCGTGCCGTGCAAGAGCTGCTCGGCCATGCCAGCCTCGGCACCACACAGATCTACACCCATGTCTCGACGGAGCGGCTGAAGGAGAGCTACCAGAGGGCGCATCCGAGAGCCTGAGCACCGCAGGCGAGCGCGGCTCAAGCGCCGCTCACCGCGGCGTCGTGCCGGGCTCAGCGGGACGTGCCCCGCGCACTGCGATGTGCGGTGGTTCCGGACCTGTGGTCAGCGCATCGGGAGCAACACAGCTCGGGGCACCCCGCCGAAGTACCTCAGGGGCGAGACGTATTGCCCGTCGACGCGAACCCCGAGGTGCAGACACCTACTCGAGCAGTGACCGCCTTCAGAGACGACGCCGATGGGTGCACCAGCGGCCACCGGTGTGCCGGACTTCAGGTCGCTCGTCACCGGCTCCATGCTGATCAGGAGACCGTCCGGCGTCTCGATGGTGACCGTCGAGCGGTCCACGACGACACCGGCGAAGTGCACGGCTCCAGTGGCAGGCGTGACGACGACCGCGCCCTGGCCGGCTGAGAGGTCGATGCCACGGTGGCCGGCCGAATACCGCGACGCTGGCGCCTCGAAGCCACGAAGTACGCGACGAGCCCCGGCCAGCGGCCACACCCAATAGCGCGAAGCAACGGATCGTGAGTCGTCGAGTCCTACCCGTTCCTGCGACAGTGGGACGGTTCCGTCGTTTCCGGGTGAGCTCACGCCCGCGCTCGCCGGCTCGGGGGTTCCGACGAGCACGAGCGCGAGTGCCGCCGCCGACACGACCATCCCCGCTCGGGTTACGGAGTAGGGGTGCGGCGACGGCATGCATCCAGACTGCTCCGGGCCGTGCGCGGCGAGGCCGCGGGACCGCATTCTGTGGAGAAACCGTGCTCGTTGCCGTCTGGGGACGCGGAGTCGGTCGTATGGCACAGGTGGGCGCGTGCACGAGGACGGCGACCGCGTCAAGGGGTCCGACACGATACGACGTCGCAGCGTGTCTGAGCCCTCCGCGGTGCTAGCGTGCAGACAGGACACCGAGGGGGGAATCCGACATGTCTGACGGGCATTCGCATGCGCAGGACACCGACGCCGAATCCACGACCGGAACGGCACACAGGGGCAAGGTCTTAGGTATCACGATCGCGGCTGCACTGGGCGGCTTGCTGTTCGGATTCGACACATCGGTCATCAATGGCGCCGTCGACTCTGTCAAGAGCACCTTCCACCTCGACTCCGCCTTGGTCGGGTTTACCGTGGCCATCACACTCATCGGGTGCGCGGTCGGAGCGTGGTTCGCAGGCCAGCTCGCCGATGCCTGGGGTCGTAAGGCCGTCATGGTGATCGCCGCCATCCTGTTCGTCGTGAGTTCGCTCGGATCCGGTCTCGCCTTCGCCGACTGGGATCTGATGGTCTGGCGACTGATCGGCGGGCTCGCGATCGGAGCGGC
>JBQCJQ010000202.1:0-5269 GCA_051952615.1 Humibacter sp. | reverse complement strand
GGTCGGATACCTGCCGCTGGAGCAGATCTGGAGCCTCGACGAGCAGCGCCGCGCCGACGCGGCCCTGCCCGACATGGGTCTCGACTGAGGCAGGCCCCGCCCGGGCCTGGTCGGGCCGACCAACCGCGCCACTTGCGCTCTATTGCGCCACTTGGGCTGGCGCTGTAGAGCGCAAATGGCGCGGTAGCCGAGCTCACGGAAGTGCTCGTCAGGCCGCGACCAGGCCGCGCTCCGCGAGCGCCGCCCAGAGCTCCTCGGGGATCCGGGCGGCCATGCGGGCGACGTTCTCACGCACGCGGGACGCCGACCCCATGCCGACCAGCACGGTCGCGACCTGCGGCCCACGAGCCGCGAAGCGCAGCGCGGCCGCCGGCAGCGACACCCCGAACTCGGCGCACACCGCCTGGATGCGCCGAGCCTTGTCCAGCACCTCGGCCGGCACCCGTCCGTAGTCGTAGTGGGCGTCATCGGGCACGGTCTCGGCGGCGAGGATGCCTGAGTTGTACGGCGCCCCGTTGACGATACGCACCCCACGTTCGCCCGCGACCGGAAGCAGGTCTGCGGCGGCGCTCTGGTTCAGCAGCGTGTAGCGCCCGGCGATGAGCACCACGTCGAGGTCGCCCTCGCGCACAGCCCGCGCGGCGACCTCCGCGCTGTTCACCCCGACCCCGACGCCGCGCACGAGCCCCTCGTCGCGCACCGCGGCGAGCGCGGGAAGTCCCTCGCGCAGGCCGCGGTCGAGGTCGTAGACATCCGGATCGTGCAGGTAGAGGATGTCGACCCGATCGAGCCCGAGGCGCTGGAGCGATTCATCCAGACTGCGGCGGATGCCCTCCTCGCTCGGATCGAAGCGACGCACGACATCCGCGGGCACGACGAAGCCGTCGGTGTCGAGCTGATCGGCGCCCTTCGGGTCGGGATTCGGCACCAGAAGGCGCCCCACCTTGGTGGAGAGCACGAACTCGTCGCGCGGCTTCGTGGCGAGGAAGGCGCCGAGCCGTCGTTCGCTCAGCCCGAGGCCGTAGTGCGGCGCGGTGTCGAACGAGCGGATGCCCGCATCCCACGCGGCCTGCAGGGTCTCGTGCGCCTGTTCGTCGGTGATCTCCTTGTAAAGGTTGCCGAGCGAGGCGGCCCCGAAGCTCAGCCGGCCGAAGACCACGTCATCCACGCCGCCGCTCATCGAGCGTCCTGGGCGACCGTCGCAGGGCCGCCGGCCGGGCCGCCGTGCCACTCGTACTCGTCGAGCGAAGCGGGGAACATCTCGGTGCCGGCGCCCGGGGCCGACGGCGCGAGGTAGCGCCCGTTCTCGACGACGGTCGGGGTCACGAAGTGCTCGTGCAGGTGGTCGACGTACTCGATCATCCGACCTTCCATGGTGCCGGTGACCGCGACGAAGTCGAACATCGAGAAGTGCTGCACTGCCTCGCACAGCCCGACGCCGCCGGCATGCGGGCAGACGCGCACACCGAACTTGGCCGCGAGCAGCAGGTTCGCGATGTTCTCGTTCACCCCTCCGACTCGCGTCGCGTCGATCTGCATCACCTGCATGGCCTGCGCCTGCAGCATCTGCTTGAAGACGACTCGGTTCTGCACGTGCTCCCCTGTCGCGACCGCCACGGGGGCGACGCCGCGGGCGATCGCAGCGTGTCCGAGGATGTCGTCGGGGCTCGTCGGCTCCTCGATCCATGCCGGCTCGAACTCGGCGAGCGCGTTCACCCACTCGATCGCCTCCGCGACGCCCCAGCGCTGGTTGGCGTCCATCGCGATCGGGTATCCGGCACCGAGCACCTCGCGCGCGATGCGGAAACGGCGGATGTCGTCGGCGAGGTCCGCACCGACCTTGAGCTTGACCTGGCCGAAGCCCGCCTCGACGGCCTCACGGCAGAGTCGTGCGAGCTTCTCGTCCGAGTAACCCAACCAACCGGGTGTCGTCGTGTACGCCGGGTATCCATCGCGCTTCAGAATCTCGATGCGCTCCGCACGCCCCGGCACCGCCGCACGAAGGATCTCGAGCGCCTCGGCGGGCGTGATCGCGTCGGTGAGGTAGCGGAAGTCGACGAGCGACACCAGCTCCTCGGGGCTGAGGCTGGAAAGGTGCAGCCACAGCGGCTGGCCGGCACGCTTGGCGCGCAGGTCCCACAGTGCGTTGACCACGGCGCCGATCGCCATGTGCATGACGCCCTTCTCCGGGCCGAGCCAGCGGAGTTGCGAGTCGTGGATGAGCCGCCGGGACGCCTCTCCCATGTCGGCGAGCAGTGTTTCGACATCCTGCCCGACGATGTGGTCGCGGAGTGCGTTCAGCGCTGCGACCTGCACGTCGTTGCCGCGCCCGATCGTGAAGACGAACGCGTCTCCGGTGAGCCCGTCGGGGTCATCCGTTCGGATGCTGACGTAGGCGGCCGAGTAGTCGGGGTCGGGGTTCATGGCGTCCGACCCGTCGAGAGAGAGGGAGGTCGGGAAGCGCACGTCTCTGGTGTCTACGGCGACGATCGTGCTCATGCGTGAGGTGTCCTGCCGGTGCCCGGCAACTGCGCCACTGGCGCTCTCTTGCGCCGTCGCCGTTGGCGCAGTAGAGCGCAAATGGCACACGAGGCGCGCGCGACATACCTGGGCACCACGGTCGTCGCACCCGTCAAGCTAAACATCGGATGTTTATGGTGTCAATCCGCCGAAGCTGTGGAAGAATCGGCGCAAACACGCTTGAAAGGACCGACATGGCCACCGACTTCACCGGACTCGTCGCGATCGTCACGGGAGGGGCATCCGGCATCGGCGCCGCGATCACGCGCAGGCTGCGGGCCGACGGCGCACGGGTCGTGGTGTTCGATCGCGACATCGATGCAGTCGGGCAGGATGACGCCGACCTGGCCGTGCGCGTCGACGTGAGTGACGACGCGACGGTGGTTGCCGGGGTGCAGCGGGTGATCGACGAGCTCGGCCGGCTCGACATCGTGGTCAACAACGCAGGAATCGGAGCGCAGGGAGACGTCGCCGCGAATCCGGACGATGAGTGGCTTCGCGTGCTGAACATCAACGTGGTCGGCATGGCGCGGGTCTCTCGCGCAGCCCTTCCGCACCTGCGACGGTCTCCGGCCGCAGCGATCGTGAACACGGCGTCCATCGCCGCAACGGCCGGGCTGCAGCAGCGCGCGCTGTACTCGGCGTCGAAGGGCGCCGTGCTGGCGCTCACCCGCGCGATGGCCGCGGATCACCTCGGCGAGGGCATCCGCGTCAACTCGGTGAGCCCGGGAACCGCCGACACGCCGTGGGTCGGCCGGCTGCTGGACTCCGCCGCGGACCCTGCGGCCGAACGCGCCGCCCTCGAGGCCCGTCAGCCGCACGGTCGGCTCGTCGCGGCCGACGAGATCGCGGACGCCGTCGCCTACCTCGCCAGCCCCGCCGCCGGTTCGACGACCGGCACGAATCTCGAGGTGGACGGCGGAATGTCGGGCCTTCGCCTCCGCCCTCGCGAGTAGTACCGCGTCACCCCTCGAGCGGCGACTCCACCGCGAGTCCGGAGAAGCGCGCGAAATCGCGGTCGAGTGTCACCCAGGTAGCACCCGCCTCGATCGCGGTCGCTGCATGCATCGCGTCGGCCGCCAGGTTGCCCTTCGCATTCGCGGTCGTGCAGAGTGAGGCGAAAATCGACCATGCGCTCGACCCCGGCTGAACCACGAGGACCCCGGGCGATTCGCGCAAGTCGGTGGCTTGCCGCACCGCAAGGTCGATCGGGGTCGGAACAGCGAAGATGCGTGGATGCGTGACGATTCGCACGAAGCCGGCGAGCACGGCATCCGTCATGCCGAGCGGTGCGGGTTCGTTCACTGCATGCTCGAGCCATGCGACGAGTTCCTCGTGATGCGGCGCGCCGACTCGGTATGCCCCCACGAGCACGTTCACGTCGACCATGCGCACGAGTCAGGACTCCATACGGTCGAGGAGATCGGCATTGGACGTCAGGTCGATGCCGGGCAAGGTCCCACCGCCATTGAACGCGTCCACGCGAAAGGGAGGTCGCTTCGTATCGATGCCGGCCAGCCGTGCGCGCAGTGCTTCCTCGATGAGTGACGTCATCGAGCGTCCCTCGCTCGCGGCCTGCCGCTTCGTTGCGCGATAGAGCTCGTCAGGCAGCAATATGGTGGTCCGCATACATATCAGCATACGCGAATGCCGCGAGCCGGTGCCGTCTACAGTGGCGAGTGCCGTGGATGTCCGTCCCGGCCGCCACCGTAGCCGGAGGGACTCGAGGACCGCCCGTGGAACAGCCAGGCCACCCTGCGCCCGACCGGGCCGAGCGGAACGTGGAGGCGATCGCAGCCCTCTTCCCGAGCGTCGTCACGGAGCAGCTGGACGACTCGGGCATCCCGCGACGCGCGATCGACTTCGACCTGCTGCGCCAGCAGCTCTCGTCTCGCGTGGTCGACGGCCCTACCGAGCGCTACCGGCTCGACTGGCCGGGCAAGCGTGCCGCCGCCGCGTCGGCCAATGTGCCGTCCGAGAAGCGTCTGACCTTCGACGCCGTGAGGTCGGTGCATCCCGATTCCACGGCCAACACACTGATCGTCGGCGACAACCTGGACGCCTTGAAGCTGCTGCGTGGAACCCACGCCGGTGCCGTGAAGCTCATCTACATCGACCCGCCGTACAACACGCGAAACGATTTCGTCTACAACGACGACTTCGCCGAGACGACACGGGCCTTCCTCGCACGGCAGAGCGAGGATCTGCAAGGAGGGCGGACCGACGCGCGGCAGGGCGATGCGCAGCACGCCGACGGCCGCCAGCTCGACGGCGAGCACGTCGACGACAGCCCTGACGGTCGCTTCCACTCCGTGTGGCTCAGCATGATGTACCCGCGGCTGCTGCTGGCGCGCGAGCTCCTCGCCGAGAACGGAGTGGGTTTCGTCAGCATCGACGGCAACGAGGTCGCCCAGCTGAAGCTCCTGCTCGCCGAGGTCTTCGGCGCGGACAACGTGGTGGCCACCATCGTCTGGGTGAGCAATCTCAAGGGTCGCCAGCTCGGCACGGGCGGACCGGCAGGCACACACGAGTACATCCTGTGCTTCGCGCGGAACGCCGACCGGCTCGCGCCGTTCCGAGGTTCGGCATCCGGATTCCACTCCCTCATGCCCGCCGTCTACCGGCGCCCCGGCTATGCCGTGAAGCAGGATGCCCGCGGCGAGTACGTCACGAAGAACGAGCTGTACAACACGAACTCCCGCTTCAACGAGGTGACGGCGCCGACCATGGTGTTCCGCATCCACTTCCA
>JBQCJQ010000201.1:0-2430 GCA_051952615.1 Humibacter sp. | reverse complement strand
GTCCGGCCCGATCTCCGGAACCAGGTAGTGGTAGTTCGAGTCGAACCACTTGGTCATCTCCAGCGGGGCGTCGTCGCCGGCACCGCGTGCCACGGTGAAGTAGCCCGCGAGGTCGACCTTGCCGTTCGCGTCGACGAGCTCGGCGAATCGTGCGGGGATCGCGCCGAAAGTGACCGCCGCGTCGAGCACCTGGTCGTAGTAGCTGAACGACTCGGGAATCGACGAGTCGGACTTGCCGAGACCGAGCTCGGCGAGGCGGGCCCTGGTCGCGGCGCGCAGGCCGGCCGCGGTCGACTCGAGCTCGTCGGCCGAGATGCTTCCGGCCCAGAAGGCTTCGACGGCCTTCTTGAGCTCGCGGCGCCGCCCGATGCGCGGGTAGCCGATGATCGTTCCGGTGGGAAAGGAGGAGGTCATGCTTGTTCCTTCTGGTGTGTTCTGGCGGAGTCCGTGCCAGCGTGGTCGTAGGCGAGCGCCGACTGGTCGATGAGGCCGCATCGCTCGAGCACGTCGAGTGAGGTGTGCGGCTGGTTGAACGTGTAGAGATGGATGCCCGGTGCGCCGCCCCGAACGAGTCGCTCCGCGAACGCTGCGGCGTGCTCGATGCCGATCTCGCGCCGGCCCTCGTCCGTCGGTTCGACCTCGAGTCGGATGGCGAGGTCGCTCGGCAGGTCTTCGCCGCTGAGCTCGAGCATTCGCCTGAGGCGGGCGGGGCTCGTGATCGGCATGATGCCGGGCAGGATGGGGAACTCGACACCGGCAGACCTCGCCCGATCGACGAACGCGAAGTAGTCGGAGGCGTGGAAGAACAGCTGTGTGATCGCGAGGTTCGCACCGGCGGCCTGCTTGGCGAGCAGGGTGTCGATGTCCTGCGAGACCGAGTGCGAACGCGGATGCCCGTTCGGGAAGGCCGCGACCGCGATCGTCACCTTCTCGCGCTTGCCGACCTCGCTGGCGTGCGGCAGGCCCGGCACGGGGATCTCACGGTACGGCGCCCGTTCGGCCTGGATGCGGTGCACGAGCTGCACCAGCTCGGCGGAGCTGTGCAGGTCGCCGACCGGCTCGTCGGTCGCCGAGCTGCCGGCGGGCGGGTCTCCTCGCACGGCGAGGAAGCTGGTCACGCCGGCGTCGAGGAACTCCCGGATCATCCGCGCTGCTTCGGCATGGGATGACCCGATGCACGTCAGATGCGCCATGGGCGTCACCGAGGTGTGCTGCACGATGTGTTTCACCACATCGAGGGAAGTCGCGTGGGATGACCCGCCTGCGCCGTACGTGACCGAGATGAACTCGGGGCCGACCGCCGCGAGGCGGCGAATGGTGTCGGGCAGCGCCTCGGCGGCTGCCGCGTTCCTCGGCGGGTACAGCTCGAACGAGAACGGCGTGCTCGCAGGACATCGCGCGGCGCCGTCGACGGCGAACGATGCGCTCATGGCGGCTCCCTCAACTCGGCGGTGGGGAGACGAGCGCGCACTTCGCGCTCACAGCATCCGCACCGCATAGGTGGCAGACCACAGGGGAACCTGCGATCTGTGGGCGGGTGCCGGGCTCGGCTGTCGCTCCTGTCGAGCGGCCATCGGCCGGGCTCGACGTTGTGTCGGCAACAGAGTAGCAAGCGCGCGCGAGAGCAGAGATCTCGTGTTACGCCCCGCTACTCGTGTGCCGCGAGCAGTCTCAGCCGACGCTTCAGACCGGGACGGGAACGGCCAGGAACGGCTCGAAGACCGGCACGAACTCCTCGGCGACCCGCGCCGTTATTCTCGTTCCCTCCGGCTCGTAGGCGGTGTCGAGCACGCGCCCGCGCTCGTGCAGCGCCGAGACGAGATCACCCCTGTCGTACGGGATGAGCACGTCGATCCGAACCGAGCGGTCGGGCAACAACCGGGCGATCTCGGCGAGCACCTCGTCGATGCCCTCGCCTGTGCGCGCCGACGCGAAGATCGCCGTCGGCTCCAGTCCTCGCAGCTCGAGCCTGCGATCCTCGTCGACCAGGTCGGCCTTGTTGAAGACCACGATCTCCGGGATGTCGCGCGCTTCGACCTCTCCGATGACATCCCGAACGGTGGCGAGCTGCGCAGCAGGGTCGGGATGCGAGGCGTCGACGACATGCACGATCACGTCGGAGTCGGCGACCTCCTCGAGGGTCGACCGGAACGCCTCGACGAGCTGGTGCGGAAGGTTGCGCACGAAGCCCACCGTGTCGGCGAGTGTGTACAACCTGCCGTCGGCCGTGATGGAGCGCCGGACCGTGGCATCGAGGGTCGCGAACAACGCGTTCTCGACGAGCACGCCCGCCTTGGTGATGCGGTTGAGCAGGCTGGACTTGCCTGCGTTGGTGTACCCGGCGATGGCCACCGACGGCACGCTGTTGCGCCTGCGGTTGGCACGCTTGGCCTCGCGGGCCGGCTTCATCTCCTTGATCTGCCTGCGCAG
>JBQCJQ010000200.1:0-2634 GCA_051952615.1 Humibacter sp. | reverse complement strand
CCACCCGACCAGCGTGTGACCGCGTAGGGTGCCAGCTGCGGCGCGCCTGGCGCAGACGGGCGGGTCCGCACTAGGTGAGCCGCTCTCTGAGGCGGCGTGTACGGCACCGGACCCGGCGGGTAGGGTGCCAACTGCGGCGCGCCCGGCGGGGCCGGGCGCGCCAGACAAACAGGGAGGACAACGTGGCAGAAGACCCTTATGAGCGGTTCGGGGCCGTTCCCTCGTTCACTGTGACCAGCGAAGACGTGGCGGACGGGCATCCGATCGTCGACGATCACAGGGCAAGCGGGGGCAACACGTCGCCGCAGCTGTCGTGGAGCGAGTTCCCTGCAGGCACGAAGAGCTTCGCGGTGACCATCCACGACCCGGATGCCCCGACCGGCTCCGGCTTCTGGCACTGGGCCGTGTACAACATCCCGGCATCCGTCACGTCGCTGGAGCGCGGAGCGGGCAGCGCAGGCGGATCGCTGCCGGCAGGAGCTGCGCAGTTGAAGAACGAGTTGCGCCAGGTCGGCTACACCGGCGCGGAGCCGCCGGAGGGTACCGGCGTTCATCGCTACTTCGTGGTCGTGCACGCGGTGGATGTCGAGCATCTCGACCTCGATCCGGAGTCGACGCCCGCTGTGCTCGGCTTCAACCTGCACTTCCACACGCTGGCGCGCGCCGTCATCGTGCCCACCGCGTCGTTCGCGGACTGACGCGGACTGACGAGCACGACACCCGGACGGGTGGGCCTCGGACACCGCGGACGGTAGCGTTGGACGGGTGAACATCACCACTGTGCGCACGCACCGCAGCGATGAGAACCTTGCTCGCACCGAACAACTGGCGTGGAAGCTCGCCGAGGTCGCCACCGACCAGGTCGAGGTCTCCGACGAGGTCTCCGACATGATCGTCAACCGCGTCATCGACAACGCGGCCGTCGCGGCGGCGTCGCTGCTGAGGCATCCGGTCGTCGCGGCACGGTCTCAGGCGCTCGCGCACCCGGTCTCGGTCGGCGGCAGCGGTTCGAGCGTGGTCGGAACGGATGCCTCACGTCGCGTCAGCGTCGAATGGGCCGCCTGGGCCAACGGCGTCGCCGTGCGCGAGCTCGACTACCACGACACGTTCCTCGCGGCGGAGTACTCGCACCCTGGCGACAACATCCCGCCCGTGGTCTCCGTCGCGCAGCACCTCGCGACCGAGCGTGGACTCACCGGACGCGATGTGGTGCGCGGAATCGCCACCGGGTATGAGCTGCAGATCGACCTCGCGCGGGCGATCAGCCTGCACGCGCACAAGATCGACCACGTCGCGCACCTCGGCCCGAGCGCCGCGGCCGGCATCGGCACGCTGCTCGGGCTCGACACCGAGACCGTCTTCCAGGCCATCGGCCAGGCGTTGCACACGACGACGGCCACCAGGCAGTCGCGCAAGGGCGAGATCTCCAGCTGGAAGGCCTTCGCCCCGGCCTTCGCGGGCAAGATGGCCGTCGAGTCCGTCGACCGTGCGATGCGCGGCGAGACCAGCCCGACCCCGATCTACGAGGGCGAGGACGGCGTCATCGCCTGGCTGCTCGACGGGCCATCGGGCAGCTACGAAGTCTCACTGCCCGACCTCGGTGAACCCAAGCGGGCCATCCTCGACTCGTTCACCAAGGAGCACTCCGCCGAGTATCAGGCGCAGGCCTGGATCGACCTCGCCCGCAAGCTCCACAACGAGTACCCGCTCATCTTCGACGACCCCGAGCGGGTGCAGAGCATCGTGCTGCACACTTCCCACCACACCCACTTCGTGATCGGTTCCGGTGCGAACGACCCGCAGAAGTACGACCCGAACGCGTCGCGCGAGACGCTCGACCACTCGATCCCGTACATCTTCACCGTCGCGCTGCAGGACGGCAGCTGGGACCACGTCGCCTCGTACGCTCCGGAACGGGCATCCCGACCCGACACCGTCGCGCTGTGGAACAAGGTGACGACGCAGGAAGACCCCGAGTGGACGCGTCGCTACCACTCGCTCGACCCGAAGGAACAGGCGTTCGGCGGCCGCATCGAGATCACGTTCACCGACGGCTCGGTCATCACCGAGGAGATCGCCGTCGCGGATGCCCACCCGCTCGGCGCCCGCCCGTTCGCACGTGACGACTACGTGAACAAGTTCCGTACGCTCGCGGCCGACGCGCTGGAGGCGACCGAGATCGAGCGGTTCCTGGATGTCGCGCAGCGGCTCCCCGAGCTGACCGCGGAGGAGCTGCCCGGACTGAGCTTCACCGCGAGGCACGGCCTGCTCGCCTCCGTGGAGACCCCCCGCGGTTTGTTCTGAGTTTGTCTTGCACGCCGGTCCCTGCCCGGCGTGCCGCGGTTGGCTGGGCGCTTGGTTGCGATTGATTCGGCGTACACGCCGCCGAATCGGCGGGCGTGTCGCGATCTCGAGGTGGGCGCCTTGCCCAGCGTGCCCACCCCACTCCCGCCGGCGCCCACCCCCCGCCCCCGCCCCACCTCCAAAGTGGTCGCCAGTTGTTGCGTGATCTCGGCGCTGGATTCCGCAGCAAGTGGCGACGACTTGTGGGGCGGGTTGCGTCCCCCGCGGGCGCCGGCCGTCCCGGCGTGTACCCACCTCGCCCGGCGCGCCGCGACGTCCGTGCCCTACCCC
>JBQCJQ010000199.1:0-6303 GCA_051952615.1 Humibacter sp. | reverse complement strand
CCATAGCCGAAGCGGCAGAAAGTGGCGACGACTTCGGGGCCGGGCGGGGCGGTGACTACTTCGGGGTCGACGGGGCGGCGACCTTCCGGGGGGCCGTCGACCTTCCCGCTCCCGGCCGGCGGGGGCGTCAGCGCACGGTGCCCAGGAACGCGATCGTGGAGGCCAGCGCGGAGCGCGCCGCCGCATGGTTCAAGTGGAACTGGTACTCGTGCGGGAGCGGCGGCGTCTCGTCCTTGGGGTAGAACACCGACGTCACGGGCACGCCGAGGCCCTCCAGCTTGGCGGCCATCGGCTTCGACTGGCCGGCCGTGAGCGGGTCGGCGTTGCCGCCGGAGATCCAGGTCGGCGGAAAGTCCTTCGTCACGAAGTCGATGGTGCTCATCGCCTTGCCACCCGGCGCGTTCGACCAGTCCTTCGTGCCGAAGTACGCCCAGAGCGCCGCACGGAAGCCCCACCCCCCGATCCCGGGAGCCGACGGAATCTTCGTGACATCGTAAATGCCGCAGTTCAGCACCATCGCCCGAAGCTGCTCCGTGTTCAAGGCCGGGTGGATGCCCAACCTCTCCGCATACGCCGGGTTGGTCACGAGTACCGCGAGTTGTGCAACGTACTGTGATCCCGCCGAGTCGCCGGCGAGCACGATGCGGTCCGGATCGATGCCGAGCTCCGCGGCGTGCTCGACCAGGTATCCGAGCGCCGTGTTGAGCTGCTTCAACGCCACGGGATACTGCGCCTCGGGCGCCACCGTGTAGTTCAGCGCGACGGTCGTGTACCCGTGCGACGCGATCATCTTCACGTACGGGTCGACGTTGCTCTTGTCGCCCGAGATCCACGCACCGCCGTGGATCCACACCACCGTCGTGCGCGCTGTGACCGGGCCGGACGGCGCGAACAGGTCGAAGGTGGTGTTCGATGAGCCGCCCGGGGCGTATGGCACGTTCATCCGCTCACGGATGCCGCTGGTCGGCTCGTACGGCCGCATGATGTCGACCGTCTTCTTCGCGTTCTGCTCGAACACCGTTCGGATGAGCAGCGCACTCGGCCACGGACTCACGAACGAATAGACGGCCCCCACGGCGACCACCAGGATCACCGCGCCCCAAACGATGACCCCGTGCCGCAGATACCAGGGTCGCTGGATCTTCTCCCCCACACCGCTGACCCTATCGGCGCATCCCCGCCCGCTGGCACATCCGCTGGTCGAGTGGCTGGGTCGCTCACCGACCCCTATAGCTGCGCGGCGATCGCCGCCGCGGTGCGACGCCCCATGCGGATCGCGCCGTCCACGTGCTGGTACCCCTCGCCGGCAAGGTCGCTCGACGAGAACCAGATCGGCCCGACAGGCTCGCGCAGATCGGCGCCCCAGCGAGCCAATCCGCCGAGGTCGAAGCTCGCCGCGTAGGCGCCGCGCGTCCACTCCTCTGTGCCCCAGTCGCTCTCGTAGTACACGACGGGGCTCAGCGTCTCGGGCCCGTAGTAGTGCGACATCGACTGCAGGATGCGCTCCTTGCGCTCCTCGGCCGAAAGGCGGAACACGTCGTCGGCGTTCGTGTCGGAGACGAAGCCGACCAGGGTGCCACGCGAATCACCGTGATTCGTGTTGTCGTACGACTCATGCACCAGTTCGTACGGGCTGAAGGCGGTGCCGGAGAGGCCGGCCTCCCGCCAGAACGGATGCTCGTACACGGCATGCACCTTGATCACGAATCCCATCGAGAGGTGCTGATGCATCTGGTGCTGCAGGCGCGGCAGCGGTGGCTCGAAGCTCACCCGGCTGATCAGGTGCGGCGGCACCGCGAGGATCGCTCTCTTCGCATGCACCTCGACCGAGTCGGTGATCGCCGTGACCCCGCCGTCGTCCCAGCGGAGTGTGCGCACGGGATTGCTCAACAGCACGTCATCCCCGAGTCGCTCCGCCAGCCTGAGCGGCACCTGCTGCAGGCCGCCCACGACACGCTCGTCGAGGATGAAGTCCGCGTCGACCAGGTTCGAGAAGCTGCCGGCGGATGCCGCCATCAGCAACGCCTGCAGCGCCGAGAACGAGTACGCGGGCTTCGTCAGCATGGCCCCCGCGATGAAGAGCGCGATGTTGTCGCGCGCCTCCACGTCAGCGGTCTGCTCGGCCAGCCATCCGGTGAACGAGATGCGGTCGAGCGACTCGGCGTCCGGCGTCTCCCACGGACGGTTCGGGTCGACCTTGGCGACCATGTCGTCGAGCTTCTGGATGAGCTCGACCATGATCTTCTCGGTCTCGGGTCCGACGGGGAAGATCTCGCC
The DNA here is from genome assembly GCA_051952615.1 of Humibacter sp. Taxonomy (GTDB): domain Bacteria; phylum Actinomycetota; class Actinomycetes; order Actinomycetales; family Microbacteriaceae; genus Humibacter. Next base: position 4,026 of record JBQCJQ010000199.1, on the reverse strand, counting down.
GGTGAACCGGGTCTGCCTGCCGTCGGCGCCGACGTAGACACTGTCGCCCTCGCGGTAGCGCGGATAGCGCTCGAGCCCGAGCTCCGCGAGCGTGTCCTTGAGGGCATCCTGCTCCGGCGACACCCACTGGCCGCCGAGCTCGAGCATGGCGCCGTCGATCGTCTCGGTCCACAGACGGCCGCCGACCCGGTCGCGGGCCTCGAGCACGAGCACACTGTGGCCGGCCTTCTTCAGCTCGTTCGCCGCCGTCAGGCCGGATGCCCCGGCCCCGATGACGACGACGTCGCGCTCGATCGCGCTCATGGTGTCTTCCTTCTGTTCCGGTGGAGCTTGCTGATCCGGCGAGTGCTGGCGGCTGACTGCGCCATGCGCGCACTATTGCGCCGGTTGAAGTGGCGCAATAGAGCGCAAGTGGCGCTGCCGGGCTACGCGAAGGGGTTCGGTGTCAGGGTGTACTTCGTCGAGAGGTATTCGTGGATGCCCTCGAACCCGCCCTCGCGGCCGAGCCCGGACTGCTTCACGCCGCCGAACGGTGCGGCCGCGTTCGACACGACGCCGACGTTGAGCCCCATCATGCCGGTCTGCAGACGCTCGATCATGCGCTGTCCGCGAGCCAGGTCCTTCGTGAAGACGTAGCTCACCAGACCGTACTCCGTGTCGTTCGCGAGTCGAACCGCGTCATCCTCGTCGGTGAACGGCGCGATCGCCAGCACCGGGCCGAAGATCTCCTCACGCAGGATGTCGCTGCCCGCGACGACGTCCGTCACGACGGTGGGCTCGAAGAACGTGCCCTCGCCGTCCACGGCCGAGCCGCCGACGCGCAGGTTCGCGCCCCTGGCAACGGCATCCGCGACCAGCTCGGATGCCTTCGCAACGCCCTTCTCGTCGATGAGGGGTCCGATGGTGACGCCGTCGTCGGTGCCGCGACCCATCTTCAGCGCGCGGACGCGCTCGGTAACCCGCGCCGCGAACTCCTCGGCCACCGCCTCGTGCACGATGAACCTGTTGGCCGCCGTGCACGCCTCGCCGATGTTGCGGAACTTGGCCAGCATGGCGCCGTCCACGGCCTTGTCGAGGTCGGCGTCGTCGAACACCACGAAGGGTGCGTTGCCGCCGAGCTCCATCGAGGTGCGCAGCACGTTCTCGGATGCCTGTTGCAGCAGCTTGCGTCCCACCTGCGTCGACCCGGTGAACGACAGCTTGCGCAGCCGCTTGTCGGCGATGATCGGCTCGGACACCGGCCCGGACGTCGTCGTCGTGATCACGTTGAGCACACCGCCCGGCAGGCCGGCGTCCTCCATCAGCTTCGCGAAGTAGAGCGTCGTGAGCGGCGTCAGCTCGGCCGGCTTCACCACGACGGTGCAGCCGGCGGCGAGCGCCGGCGCGATCTTGCGGGTGGCCATCGCGAGGGGGAAGTTCCACGGCGTGATCAGATAGCACGGCCCCACCGGATGCTGCGACACGATCATGCGCCCCGTGCCTTCCGGGTTCACGCCGTAGCGGCCCGTGATGCGCACGGCCTCCTCGCTGAACCACCGCAGGAACTCGCCGCCGTAGGTGACTTCGCCACGCGCCTCGGCGAGCGGCTTGCCCATCTCCAGAGTCATGAGCAGCGCGAAGTCGTCCGCGCGCTCCTGCAACAGGTCGAACGCGCGGCGCAGGATCTCCCCTCGCACGCGCGGCGCCGTCGCAGCCCAGCTGTCGGCGGCAGCGACCGCGGCATCGACAGCGCGGATGCCGTCGGCCGGTGCGGCATCCGCGATCGTCTTCAGCGCCTTACCCGTCGCGGGGTCGTACACGGTCAGCTCGCTCGGCCGCTCTCCGGCCTTCCACTCGCCGCCGATGTACAGGCCATCGGGCACGTCGGCGAGAAGGTCGCTCTCACTCAGCATCGGTCAGCGCCTTCCACACGATGTCCAGTCCTTCGTTCAGCAGTGCGTCTGAGATCGCGAGCGGCGGCAGGAAGCGGATGACGTTGCCATACGTCCCGCACGTGAGCAGCACGACCCCCTGGGCGACCGCCGCGGCGAGCACGCGAGAGGTGAGCCCGGCATCCGGGCGCCCCGTGGCGGGGTCGACCAGCTCGATCGCCATCATCGCGCCGCGGCCACGCACGTCGCCGATGCGCGGATCGGCCGCGTGCATCTCCTCGAGTCGACGAGAGAGCAGCTCGCCGAGCTCGCGCGCCCGCTCGACGAGGCCGTCCTGCTCGTACGTCTCGATCGTGGCGAGCGCGGCGGCACACGCGATGGGGTTGCCGCCGTACGTGCCTCCGAGGCCGCCAGCGTGCGACGAGTCCATGATCTCGGCACGCCCGGTGACCGCCGACAGCGGAAGCCCGCCCGCGATGCCCTTCGCCGTCGTGACGAGGTCGGGCACGATGCCGAACTGCTCGCTGGCGAACATGGTGCCGGTGCGGGCGAATCCGGTCTGAACCTCGTCGGCGATGAACACCACGCCGTTGTCGTTGGCCCACTTCTGCAGCGCGGGCAGGAAGCCGTCCGCCGGCACGACGAAGCCGCCCTCGCCCTGGATGGGCTCGATCAGGATGGCCGCGAGGTTGTCCGCCCTCACCTGTGCCTCGATCTGACTGATGGCCCGTTCTGCGGCATCTGCTCCGCTCAGTCCGTCGCGGAACGGGTACGACATCGGAACGCGGTAGACCTCTGGGGCGAACGGCCCGAAGCCGCTCTTGTACGGCATGCTCTTCGCAGTGAGCGCCATCGTGAGGTTGGTGCGACCGTGGTAGGCGTGATCGAAGACGACGATCGCCTGCTTCTTCGTGTAGTGGCGAGCGATCTTGACCGCGTTCTCAACGGCCTCGGCACCGGAGTTGAACAGGGCGCTGCGCTTCTCGAAGTCGCCGGGGGTGAGCCGGTTCAGCGCCTCGGCGACCTCCACGTAGGAGTCGTACGGCGAGATGGTGAAACACGTGTGCGTGAACTGCGCGACCTGCCGCTGCACGGCCTCGACGACGCGCGGCGCTGCGTTGCCCACTCCGGTGACCGCGATGCCGCTGCCGAGGTCGATGAGCGAGTTGCCGTCTGCGTCGACGAGCACGCCTCCGCCCGCGGCGACGGTCGCCACCGGAATGGTGTGCCCGACGCCCTTCGCGACCGCCTTGGCCTTGCGCTCGAGCAGTCTGCGCGACTCGGGCCCTGGGATCTCGGTGACCAGCCGTCGCTCCTGCGGAAGGCTCGGCCCTCCGACGTGTGCGGCCCGTGCCTCACCTGCTGACGTGTCGACGATGGTCATCCTTGCCTCGATTCGTGTCGGTTCTGTAGCTGTCGCACCGCTGCGACCCGCCCCTCGTCCATAACTCCTGCAGATCGGCTCGCGCACGCTCCCCGTGCCGCGGAATTCCGCGGAGAAAGCCCGCCCGCAGCGACGATGTGCAGGAGTTATGCGCAGGGTGCGGAGATGCCTCTGCCTGTGCGATGCGCCGTGACCTCAGACTAGGGCGGCCGACACCCGATCACACTGGACACCGTGTACATCTCTGAGGCTGACACTGGACACAACGTACAATCGGATCATGCCCGCCCCGACGGTCCGCCTGCTGCTGGCCCGGCGCGAGCTCAGCCTCCGCCTCCTCACCCCGCAGGATGCCCTACCCGATGGCGCGCTCGACGCTTCGGTCTCGTGGGTGCACAGCTCCGACCTCGACGACCCGACCCCGTTCCTCACACCGGGTCAGGTGTTGCTGACGACCGGAACCCAGTTCGCGTCAGCCGATTCCGACTACGACGGTTACGTGGCACGACTTGTCGCGAGCGGCGTCGTAGCGCTGGGTTTCGGGACCGAGGTCATCCGTGACACCCCACCAGGCCTGATCGAGGCCTGCCTGCGCGGTGGGATGCCGCTCCTCGACGTCCCCTATCGCACACCGTTCATCGCGGTCGCGAGGTACGCCGCCGACCTCGTCGCCGAACAGGCGTACGCCCGCAACACCTGGGCTCTCGCCGCACAGCACGCGGTGTCGCTCGCCGCCCTCCGACCGGACGGGCTCGACGCCACTCTCGCGGA
>JBQCJQ010000198.1:0-4061 GCA_051952615.1 Humibacter sp. | reverse complement strand
CGGCGCCCGCCGCCTCGTGCAGGTAGTCGATCTCCTCGAGGCTGGTCTTCGCGAACTCGGCGACCAGCGAGCGGGTGTCGACGTGGTCCGAGACGATGCGCAGGTGCCGCAGCCATCCGGCCACCCGGCGCAAGGCGGCGAGGTCGACGTCGACGATGGCGTGGATGCCCGGCCTCTGCACCTTGACGACGACCTCTTCGAAGCCGTTGTCGGCGGCATCCCGATGCGCGAGCCGAGCGCGGTGCGCCTGCCCGAGGGATGCGGCGGCCACCGGCGTCTCTTCGAACCACGAGAACGCCTGCTCGAGCGACACCCCGAGCTCCGCCTCGGCGAGACGGCGCACCGAGGCGAAGGACGCCGGCGGCACCTCGTCTTGCAGCCCGGCGAGCTCGGCGGTGATCTCGGGCGGCAAGACGTCGAGCCGTGACGACAGGAATTGCCCGACCTTGATCATGAGGCCGCCGAGCTCGATCGCGAGCACGTGGAAGCGCTGCGCGATCCGCGTCAGCCGGGCAGCACGCCCCCGCGCCGAGACGCTCTCCAGCCCGATGCGCGGGAGCGCGATCTCGAACCACCAGGTCTGCACCAGGTAGCGCAGCGCGAATCGGATGATCCGGCGATAACGCGCACGGGTGTCACCGGCTTCAGTGTCGGATTCCGCTGAGGCCGAGCCCGCCGCAGACGGCATCCCTCAGTCCTGAGCGAGGATGGTGTAGAGCTTGCGGCGTGCCTCGTCGAGCACCGCCACAGCCTCGTCCACCTGCTCGGGAGTGCCGATGCGCTTCACCTGCGCGGCGGCCTGCGCCAGAGCGAATCCCGCCTTCGGCAGCGGACCGACCCCGAGCGGGTCGCCCTGAGCGGATGACTCCCACGGCGCCGAGCGATCGGCAGCGGCATCCGCTTCGGCCTTGCCCTCGTCCGTCAACGAGTACGTCTTGCGGCCGTCGGCGGCCTCGGCGGTGATCAGACCTTCGTCGGAGAGGAGCTGCAGCGTCGGGTAGACCGAACCGGCGCTCGGCTTCCACGCGCCGCCGCTTCGCTGCTCGATCTCGGCGATCAGCTGGTAGCCGTGCATCGGCTTCTCGGCGAGGAGCGTCAGGATGGCTGCGCGCACGTCTCCGCGAGCCATCCTGGGCGCTACACGCTGCTCGAACATCGAGCGGAACTGGTCGATGACGTCTCCCAGGTTCGGACCGGCACCCCGCCCGCCCTCGAAACCGCGGGCTCCGAACCCGCCGCCCGTGAATGCACCACTCATGACGCGCCTCCTTGGCCTCAGGGACCCCGATGAGTCCTGACGATGCATCACGATATATCGCTGGCCTGGAATTGTCTCGGAGCTGAGCGAGGAATCACTCAGTGAGGTATTGACCGATCAGCGAAAGATCGGCGGCGGACATCCGATCGGTCGACGTGTTGCGCTGGTGCCAGTAGGGGTAGCGCAGGTCCGGAAGCGTCAGGTCGTCGATCAGTTTCCGTTCCTCGGCGCTCAGCGAGAAGTCGGCCGCCGCGAGGTTGTCCTTCAACTGGTCATCCGTGCGTCCCGCGATGATGAGCGACGTCACCTGCGGACGTCCGAGGGTCCACGCCAGAGCGACCTGCGCAGCGGACACCCCGTGGCCGTCACCGATTTCGACGAGCAGGTCGATGAGGTTGTACAGCAGGTCTTCGTCGTAGACGGGAGGCTCGGTCCATCCCTGGAAACGACGGCTGCCCTCAGGCGCTTCTTCACCTCGACGGTACTTCCCGGAGAGGAGTCCGCCGGCGAGAGGGCTCCAGACCAAGATGCCAAGACCCTGATCGATCGCCGCCGGAATGACCTCGTTCTCGATGTCCCTGGTCTGCGGTGAGTAGTGCACCTGAGTGGCGATCGGCTTGGCGAAGCCGCCCTTCTCTGCCGCCCACATCGCCTTCACGGTCTGCCACCCGGTGTAGTTGGAAATGCCCACGTAGCGGACCTTGCCGGACTGCACGAGGTGATCGAGGGCCGACCAGGTCTCCTCGAGCGGGGTGATTCCGTCCCACTCGTGCAGTTGGTACAGATCGATGTAATCGGTCCTCAAGCGCCGCAGGCTGTCGTCGGCGCTCTTGATGATGTGGTGGCGACTCGCCCCGGCGTCGTTCGGGCCGTCCCCCATGCCCATTCGGACCTTCGTGGCCACGATCCAGTCGTCGCGCCTCGAGCCGAGCGCCTCGCCCAGAATCTCCTCGCTCAAGCCGAACGAGTAGACGTCTGCTGTGTCGACCGTGTTCACACCCGCCGCGTGAGCCAGATCGAGTTGACGACGGGCGTCGGACACGTCAAGCGTTCCGACCGATGTCGCCCAGCCCCTTCCTCCGTAGCCCATCGTGCCGAGGGTGAGTGTCGAGATGCGGAGACCAGAGGCTCCCAGGTTTCGATATTCCATGTCTCAGAGCTTAGGAAGATCCCCCGCTCTCTACGAGGTGGTCGGGAGGGAGCCTTCCTGGCCCGCCGCTCGCAGAGCGTCCCGGCACGAGGTCAGGAGGGCGTGAAGCTCGGCGAGCTGGGGTTTGCCGAGATCGCCGGTCATCGTTGCCACGACTCCCGAGACGACCGTCGACGCCTCGCCGAGAAGCGCTGCGGCGGCCGCGGTCAGCACGGTGCCGCGCTCGCGTCTGGGACCAGGGTCAGGTGAGCGTTCGATGAGCCGCCGTTTCTCCAGACCCTGGAGCAGCACGTTCATCGACTGCCGCGAGACGAACGCACGCCGCGCCAGCTCCGATCCGGTGGCGCCGGGAGTGTCGGAGAGGGCCTGGAGGCAAGCGTACTGCGGAACGCTGAGCCCGAGCGGGCGCAGCACCTCGTCCATGCGCTGATGGAGGATCGCCTGCGTCTCCTTCACGAGAACGCCGAGCTCTTCCGGAGTTGGCCGGGTAACAGCATCCTTCATGTCAATAGTTTGACATACGCTTCATTGAGTGTCAGAGTATTGACATCACCAGTCAATCGAAGAAAGGACATCTCATGTCCACGACAGCAGGACCCGATTTCGTTTCACTCCAGGTGCGTGACCGTGAGGCATCCGCCCGCTTCTACGAGCACACCGTTGGACTCACACGACTGCCCGTACCGAACCCGGCCGCCGCCGTGTTCTCGGCGGGTGGCGTCGCTTTCGCCGTGCGCGACCCGTTCCCCGGCGTCGACCTCGACGCGATCGGCACTCTCGGAGCGGGCGTCGGCATCTGGTTCCACAACGAGGATGCCGCCGGCCTGCACACGCGGCTCGTCGAGGCGGGTGTCGCGATCGTTCAGGACCCCAGCGAGGGACCGTTCGGACTCCAGTTCTCGTTCCGCGACCCGGACGGGTACGTGATCACGATTCACTCGAAGGCGTGACGCGGAGACGCGCCGCTACCTGCCGACCTTGCCCACTGCCGAGCCGACATACCTGAAGAGTCTGGGCTGCACGGCGAACCATCCGCCGACGATCGCTGCGATGCCAGGAGGAAGGCCCAGAAGCCGATCCAGCTGCCCGGGTCATCCGCGCAAGGGCTCTCGCCACCTGGCGAGGGCCCTTTCGCGTCGGCATGCGAACCGGAGTCGAGGCACTCGAATAAGGCGTGAATCCGTGTCTTGTAGCCTCACCCCCAAAAAGGGGTGGGTGAGGGTGAAATTCGGGGTGAGAAGTCTGTAATCGCTTTCCCAATCAGGCGAAGATCCTTGTCTGGTCCCTGTTTCGCGGGACCGATGCGCCGACCATTCACGAGTTCGGCGGTGACCTGGGGTTCGGGGGTTCAGGTGAGATTTCGCCGTCATTCAGAGCAGACACGCGCCACAGAGCGGTGGGGAGTTTTGCCGCGGTTGCGGTCACGACGGCTCAGGGTTGTAGCAACCATCGGCGCTTTGGCGTTGACGCTCGGGACGGTGGCCGCGACTGCTGTACTGGTGCCTAGTGCACCGGCGGCGGCCGCTGCGGGCACCCCTGGCGTTCCTGGGGCTCCGACCACGTTATGGACAGAGGACTTCCAGAACTCTCCGGTCGGGCAACCAACACGGCTGAACAACTATGTCGGCACTGGCGGGATGACCTATACCGCGT
>JBQCJQ010000197.1:0-7847 GCA_051952615.1 Humibacter sp. | reverse complement strand
GATATCGCGAGTCGTGGGCGCGGACGGCTGGGCCAACTTCTCCGCCGGACAGGCGGTCGGCATCCTCGGCATGGTGGGCGTCCTGTTCGGATGGGGCGTAGTCGGGCCTGTGCAGGTCGCTCGGAGCACCACAGCCCATGAGCGGGCCGTGATCCTCGGAGAAAGCCTGCGTTCCCGCGCACTGACATCGCTCATCGCCGTGCCCGCGGCGGGACTGGTCACCTTCTTCGTGAGCGGCACCGATCACCGGCCGGATGCCGTGCTGGTGGCAATCGCGATGGCGTTGGGCGGCTTAACACCGGCCTGGTTCTGCATCGGCGAAGGAAACCCGCGCGCGCTGCTTCTGTTCGACGCCTTGCCGAAGCTGGCCGCCTCCGCGGTAGCCCTTCCCGCGATTCTGATGACCGGTCAGATCATCTGGTACCCCATCCTGCTGATTGCGTTGACTCTCCCGACATTCGCCGTCCACGCGATCCTCGTACGCACCGGGCATGAGCCGACAGCTGTACCTTCCCGGGGTGTGGCCCGCGTCCTCGCGTCACTCGTGCCGACGGCGGCGATCGACGCGGCGGGCAACGCCTACGGATCCACCCCTATCCCGATCGCAACGGCGGGGCTCAGCCCCGTGGATGCAAGCTCGTTCGCATCGGCCGACCGCGTCTACCGCGTTGGCCTCCTGGCCGTCATTGCTGTGGGGAACGCCTTCCAAGCATGGGTGCTCGACCCCGCTGCGGACGACACACGTCGTCGGCACGGCATCGCTTTCGCGGCGCTCGGCGGCCTTGGGGCGGCAGGCGGCGTGGGGATCGCCCTGCTCGGTCCCTGGGCGACGTCGCTGCTGTTCGGCGCAGACGTCGCCGCCGACCCCGCCGATTCTGCATTGTTCGGCCTCGCGTTCTTATTCATCTCGTGCGCGACGCCACTGGTGCGCAACATCCTCATCCCGTCCGGACGTTATCGCCTGGTGCTCACAGCCACGATCGTGTCGGCGTCCGTCGGTGTTTCCACGATGCTGGTGGGTGCTGCGGCGGACTCAAGCGCCGTGATCGCGCTGGGCATCGCCGCTGCTGAAGCCGTTTCGTTCGGCATCCTCGTCGGGCCGAGTCTTCGCCAGTGGAACAGATCAGCCTGAACGCGATCAGCTCACTTCCGGCGCATCCCAGTCGATCTCGCCTGCAACCGTACGCAGACGGTCGGGCATTCGCCCCATCCGCCCGCGTCCTCCATCGCGCCACCCCGTGACGTAGAGGTGCCACAGCGACCGGCGCGGGCGAGCAAGCAGAAGCGCATTGAGATAGTGGACTGCCTCGAGAACGGAGTCACGCAGGATCCAGCCGAAGGCCGACCTCCAGTAGGTTCGGTTCACGACCCGACGGTTCCTTACGCGGTAGTAGTAGCGGAAAGGCGTGCTGAGCGTCACGTCAGCCGGGATGCCAGGGATCCGCACGCGCCGCCCGAAGAGCCGCCGCTCGTACTTCCGTCCGAGACTGTGGGCCAGCCTCAGGCCAGGCGCCGCGATCGCCGCTCGCCCCGCAGCATTGCAGCGCAACTCGAACTCAGTGTCGACGAGATCGATGAACAGATCCTCACGGAAGAACCCGACATCGTCGAGAAGGCGACGCTCGAGCATCATGCCCGATTGAATCGCGTGCCGGACCACCAGGACACCATCGGCGTCCCTGTGATGCACTTGTCGGACGTCGGCGAAGTACTCGGGCACGATCGGCCCCAGGTCGCGCCCTCTAGCACGCGCCGCATTCCGCTCCGCGAGAAGCGCCGCGACGAAACCCGGCTTGACCACGGAGTCCTGGTCGAAGGTGACGATGGTATCCGCCCCGGCGGACAACGCCGCCTCGAGCCCCGCATTGAGCACCGACGCGATACCGCTGTTCTGCGTACGTCGGAGGACCTGTGCGCCGAGGGCCTCAACTTCCGCGAGAATCTCAGCACCCGCTGGGCCGCTGCCATCGTCGATCACGATGATCGAATCGACCTGACCGCTGAGGGCCGTCACAGCCTCGCACAGAACGTGATCAGGACGGAACGCGGTGACGACCGCGTGCACTCCCCCCGAGCTCACGGCGTGTGACTTTCGCCAGCGGTGCCGGAACGCCCACGCTCGAGGACATCGACCCGCTCCATCAGCGCTTCGATCTCTGCACGGGCGATGGCGGATTCCTCGGCGGTCCGGCGGATCTCTTCCTCGGCCTGCGAAAGCTCCCATGACAGGTGGAGCGTGACGCCGAGCAGGAGCACGATGGCGAGAGCGAAGAGGAGGTTCGCGGGAACCTCGACGCCGAGCGACGCTGTCAGCCACAGCAGGAGCTGGGGAAAGATCCCCAGAATGAGAACGGCAAGACCGATCACCAGCCACATGACCGCATATTTCTCGCGCAGCTTACGCGCCAGAAGCATCCAGACCACGATGCCGAGGATGACCAGCGCCAAGACGATCCCGACAACGATGATCATGCGACAACCGCCCCGGCGTTGCGCTTTGTACGGCGGAGCACCGCGAGGCTGAGGGCGAAGACGGCCCGCATCAAGTAGATCGTCGCGCCGATGGTGCCCTGGGTCGACGTACCGTGCATTCGCGGGCGCATCGCGACCGGCACCTGTGTCACCGTCAACCCCGCGTGGCATGCCGCCACGAGCGAGTCGAGCGTGTCGCCGAAGTACTCCGCGGGGTAGTACTTCACGTACTGGTCGATCGCGCGTGGCCCCGCCGCGCGGAATCCGCTGGTCGCATCCGTGAGTCGCGTCTTGGCGACGCGAGAGAGAACACTCGCCAGGAAGGTCATCGCCCAACGACGCGGCCCTCGTACCTGATAATCCCCGACGTCGGCAAAACGCGCGCCGATCGAGATGTCGGCGCGCTCAAGTCCCCCCAGGACACGGGCGATGTCGGCAGGATTGTGCTGACCATCCGCGTCGACCTGGATCGCTCGGCGGTATCCGTGTCGCTGTGCGTAAGTGAATCCTGTACGCATCGCTCCACCCACGCCCAGGTTGAACGGAAGCGGGACGACCGTGGCTCCGGCGTCGCGCGCGCTCTCGACTGTGCCGTCCGTAGATCCATCGTCGATGACGACCACGTCGTAGTCGGCATCGATAGCTCGGATCTCGCTAACCGTGGTTGCTACGTTTCGCTCCTCGTTCCACGCCGGCACGATGATCAGGACGCGATCGGGGGGCACGCTCATAGTCTGTTGATCCTACCGTGTGGCCCTGCGGCGACCTTTATGGTCCACATGCGACGACCTCGTACAGCCGCGCCTTCCCTTCACTGTCTACCAGGCGGACAGCTTCCGAATCCGCGAGTCCCTCCAGCCCTGGGAAGGGATGGGTCCCAGGGTGGACCTCGGCTGAACCGAAATCGAGGACGAAGCCGACGTCGAGATCCTCGACCGCACGACACGTGGTTCCGTCGTCGGTGGCTGTGTTGAGCCCATCGTTGATCGCCTCAAGCTCGTCACTCACCTCCATGAGCGTGTGAGGCATGAGCACCGGTCGGTCAGCGATCGCATAGGCGAGCGAGGCGCCCGTCCATGGACTGCCTGCGATCACCACGCCTTCGGGCACCGTCTCAGGAATCCTCAGCAGCAACGCATACTCGTCCGCCGTGAGCAGTGGCGAAGAGGCGTCGAGACGATAACTCGCCGAAGCCCACTCCACGGCCCTCGGCATACCGCCCAGTTGACTGAGCGAGACCAGCGCGAGGGCAGCTATGGCTGCTAGCGCGATCCTCTGCCGACGACGGGGCAGGCTGATACGACGCGACAGTCCCGCCAGCGTCCGCTCGATCCCATAAGCTCCCACGACAACGACGGGGGTGACAAGGACGGCGGCGAGGCGAGGCAGATTGTTGTACCAGCTTCCGGTGAGCGCGTCCCGAAGGTTGCCCCACGTCATCGAGGCGACCGCGACGAACAGTATTGCGGCGAGAAGATACATCGTCGCAGCGATCGTCGACGGAACCGTTGGTCGGATGACGGACCAGATCAGTCCCGCGATCACCGCGACAGCCGCGACCACGGCCGGCGCGAGGTACCACATCGAGACGGACAGAACCTGCCACACGGCCTCTGGCACAGACATCTGAATGGGCCAGAGACGGGCATCGAGCGGAGGCCGAAGGACCTTCGTTGCAAGTACGCCGACTAGCAGATATGCGAGGAATCCGCCGATCACGGCGACTCTGCCGATGACTGTGCGGGTGGATGCGAAACGCTGCCAGGCGAACACGATCACCATCGGCAGCGACAGTGCGAGCCACGCGACGAAGCCCCCCGGATGGGCAAGCGCGAGGCCCGGTAGGACACCGAGGAGTATGAGGACCCACCATCCGGCACCCGCCGGCTCCTCACGCGCAACGAGCCCGAGGACGCGCAAGGTCGACGCGAGCGCCACCGGGAGGATAGCGAGCCCCAGCTGGAACGGGTACAGCACACCGTAGTCCATGAGAAGTACAGGGAATGCCGGGACCGAGGCAGCGAGCGCCGCGACCGCCACCGCGAGCACACTCGAGCCTCCGAACAAGGTGCGCGTCAGCAGCATGATGGAAAGCGGCCACACCACCGCGCTGACCACCGTGACCACCGCATTCACCGCGACCGTGATCGGAACCCCCGCCAGTTGGACCACAAGCGCCGTCAACGCATGCCATGCGGCGGGGTAGAAGGGCACTCCCCCACCTGGGGACGTCATCTTTCCAAGATGAAGCGAGGACGCGTTGCCCGAATCGAGCACGAACCGGACACCGTTGAGGTGAAAGACATTATCGAACGTCTGCGAAATATGGTCTGGTGCGCCGATGATCTGAACAATCCGCAGTCCGATGACGAGCGCCGCCGCAAGCAACGACAGAATCAGCCACGGGTCCGCGCGAGCTCTTTGCCGGGGTGCTGAGTCGGCCGTCGTTCTGCGCCGCACCAAGCGGATCGCACCGACAATGACGATGGTGACGACGAGCACTGGCAAGACCGACCAGTCCATCCGAAGCCATGGTCCGACAACTGCAGCCCCAGCCACGATCGTCACTGCGAATGCGGGGGCGGCGCCGACGGCCCACAATCCTCGCAACCCGACCCCCCATGACGCCGCGCCGCCGACGACAGCAAGAAGTGCAAGCGTGACGCCCGCCGCCCAGGCGTACTCGAGGAATGTCACAGCGGGCAGCCTTTCGAGCTGAGAGGAGGTTCGACGGATCAGGATACCCGCGATGCCTGTGCACCCACTGCGCCACCCAGGGCCGGCGACCGGCGGCGTCACCCGATCCCGCAGGTTGTTACCCGGGCGCCATGGCAGGATAGGTGCCTGTGAAAGGCATCATCCTCGCTGGCGGCTCCGGCACGCGTCTCCACCCGATCACCTTGGGTGTCTCGAAGCAGCTGATCCCGGTGTACGACAAGCCGATGGTCTACTACCCGCTGTCGACTCTTATGCTCGCCGGGATCCGTGACATCCTCGTGATCACCACTCCACACGACGCACCCTTCTTCGAGCGGCTCCTGGGTGACGGTTCGCAGTTCGGTGTCAATCTGACGTTCGCCCAGCAGCCCGCCCCGGACGGCCTCGCACAGGCGTTCACGCTCGGTGCCAACTTCATCGGAAGCGACAAGGTGGCGCTGGTCCTCGGCGACAACCTGCTGTACGGGCCCGGGCTCGGCTCGCAGCTTGGCCGATATGCCGATGTCGAGGGTGGCGCGGTTTTCGCCTACTGGGTGGCCGAACCGAGCGCATACGGAGTCGTCGAATTCGACGGCACGGGGCGTGCGATCTCACTCGAGGAGAAACCAGAAGCCCCCCGAAGCAACTACGCTGTGCCCGGACTCTACTTCTATGACAACGACGTCGTCGAGATCGCGCGTGGCCTCAAACCAAGCCCTCGCGGAGAGTACGAGATCACCGATGTCAACCGGACTTATCTCGCGCAGGGCAAGCTACAGGTCGAGGTGCTCCCGCGGGGCACAGCCTGGCTCGATACCGGCACATTCGACCAGATGACGGATGCCGCCGATTACGTGCGTACGATCGAGCGCCGGACGGGAATGAAGATCGGCGCCCCTGAAGAAGTCGGCTGGCGGCAAGGCTTTCTCACGGACGACGATCTTCGCGCACGCGCAGAGAAGCTTGTGAAGTCCGGTTATGGCACCTACCTGCTCGAGATCCTGGAAAGGGGTCGATGATGGCGAATCTGCTCGTGACAGGGGGCGCGGGGTTCATCGGCTCCAACTTCGTCCACCACGTCGTGGAACACACGGACGACCACGTCACCGTGCTCGACAAGCTCACGTATGCCGGCAATTTGGCGTCCCTTGCGGGCCTGCCCGAGGAACGAGTGACGTTCGTCAAGGGTGACATCTCGGATGCCGCGCTCGTGGATGACCTCATCGCCGACGTTGATGCGGTCGTGCACTATGCCGCCGAGTCCCACAACGACAACTCGCTGCACGACCCGAGGCCATTCCTCGACACCAACATCATCGGCACCTACACGCTGCTGGAAGCGGCGCGGCGTCACGACCGCAGGATGCATCACATCTCGACAGACGAGGTGTATGGCGACCTCGAGCTCGACGATCCCGAGCGATTCACCGAGTCGACTCCTTACAACCCATCGAGCCCATACTCCTCAACGAAGGCTGGCAGTGACCTGCTCGTGCGTGCCTGGGTACGCTCCTTCGGAGTGAGGGCGACGATCTCGAACTGCTCGAACAACTACGGTCCCTATCAGCACATCGAGAAGTTCATCCCACGACAGATCACGAACGCCTTGCGAGGCATCCGCCCGAAACTCTATGGAAACGGCGAGAACGTGAGGGACTGGATCCACGCCGACGACCATTCGTCGGCGGTGCTGACAATCCTCGACAAAGGGCGCATCGGCGAGACCTACCTCATCGGCGCGGACGGTGAGAAGAACAACAAGGAAGTGATCGAGATGATCCTCGATCTCATGGGACAGCCCACCGACGCATACGACCACGTCACGGACCGGGCGGGTCACGATCTGCGCTACGCCATCGACTCCACCAAGCTGCGGACAGAACTCGGTTGGACCCCGGCTTTCCAAGATTTCCGTGCGGGGCTCGAGGCAACCATCGATTGGTATCGCGCCAACGAGGCCTGGTGGGCTCCCGCGAAGGATGCCACGGAAGCGTTCTACGCCTCGAAGGGTCAGTAGTTCATTCATCCCGTTGTCCCGTCACTGTACCCAGGCCGGGAAGACGAGACCGCTCCCCCGCCCGCGATAGGATTGACGAGATGTTAACGGGAAACGAGGAGGCCGAGCTCCGTTTCCGCCGCCTGGCGGCCACTCCGCTACAACCGGTCGGAGGCCCGAGCGCCGCCGGGTCGAGGTTTGGCGCGATTCGGAACGTTTTTTCGCATCGGGAGATGCTCGGTCTCTTGGTTCGCCGAGACCTCAAGGCCCGCTACAAGGACTCGACGCTCGGTCTCTTCTGGTCACTCATCCGACCGCTGATCCAACTCACGATCTACTTCATCGTGATGGGGCAGTTTCTCGGGGCGGCGAAGAGTATCCCCGACTTTGCCGTCTACATATTCGCGGGTCTGTCCGCGATGGGCTTGTTCACCGAGATTGTCGTCGGTGCAACCAGTTCGGTCCTCGTGAACTCCGGCCTGGTGAAGAAAGTGTATCTTCCCAGAGAAGTCTTCCCTCTTTCCAGTGTGGGGTCCGCGCTCTTCAACTTCTCCATCCAACTGGTGATTCTCGTCGGCGCGACCTTCGTCGTCGCAAAGCCACCCTTGCACTGGGAGTTCTTCTACTTCTTCCCAGCGCTGCTCGTCCTCGTCGTCTACGGGACGGCGTTCGGACTCTTGTT
>JBQCJQ010000196.1:0-9382 GCA_051952615.1 Humibacter sp. | reverse complement strand
CGGATGTCGAGGTCGACGTCGCGCACGGCCCACCGCGACCGGCCGGCGTGACGCCAGCCCCAGCCGCGGGCGACTACCCGTGCGCCGCCTGCGGCGTGCTCCGTGGTCATCCGGCTCTCCTAGAGGCTCCCCGCGGCACCGGTACCGGTACCGGTACCGGTCGAGGCCCCGCCGCGGTCGTCGCCCACGGCACCGTCATCCACGACCCGCGCTCGTCGGCCGGCGGCGAATCGGCTCAGTGCGCCCGTTGCGGCAAGCCCCCTCACGGCCAGCCAGCCGAGCAGCCCGGCGATCACGACGCCGGAGAGCACCGCCGTGCCGATGTAGAGCCACCGCTGCGCGGCGTCCAGTGCCGCGAGCGACGTGAAGGTGGTGTCGAGCAGTCCGGTCGAGAGGCCGGCGAGTGCTCCGGCGAAAAGGGCGCCACCGAGGTTCCACACCCGGTACAGCAGGATGGCGAACGCGATCTCGGCTGCCGCGCCCTCGACGGCGGCCCAGATGAAGTTCGTGAAGCCCCACTCGTTGCCGATCAGCATCTCGACGACACCCGCGACGATCTCGGTGAAGAGCGCGGCGCCCGGCTTGCGGATGATCAGGCCGCCGACCACTCCCGCGAAGAGCCAGCCGCCGGCGAGCAGTCCCGCGGCGCCCGGACCGAGGAATGTCAGAGCGGCCGACAGCGGGGTCCAGGCCAGGCCCCATGCCCAGAAGATGACGCCGGATGCCACTCCGACGACAGCGGCGACGATGATGTCGACGACGCGCCAGCGGTAGACCCTCCTGGCGGGCGTCGAGGTTGCTGCGATGGTTGCGTGCACGATGCGTGCCCTCTCGTCTCGAGAACGTGGGCACGGGTGAATGCTCCGCACGGTGCGAAGCTCCCAAGAGATGGCCTCCCTGCGCTGGCATGATCCAGATCAGGTTCGACGGTCGAAGGTTGGAGAACCTTCCTCTCAGCCCGGCTCACCGGACTCCCGTGTTCGTCAGACGAGTATAGTCAGCGCCCGCCGCCGTGGACGGTTCCGCCGAGGCGATCGTGAAGCGGATGCCGCCGCGAACGCCTAGGGTGGTGTTCGGGTTTGCGTGAGGAGACGCCGATGGTCATCATGTGGGTGCTGCTCATCGTGGCGCTCGCGTTCGTGCTGCTCCTGCGGCTGATGATCGTGCGTCTGCGCAAGTTCGAACGTCTCGCCGCGGAGCGCAAGGCGGCGCTGGCGAGCAAACGGGCGGCCGAGAGGGCCGCGGCGGAACGCAATGCCGCCGCGCGTGGAATCAGCGGCGACGCCCCGGGAAGCCCTTGAGCACCAGCCGACGGCGTCCGCGAAGCGACCGGAACATCAGCGAAAGGCCGACGGTCGAAACCGCGACGAACGGGATGCCCACCGCAAGCAGCGCGATCGGGTTGGCCTCGAACCGCACGCCCGTCTTGTCCTTGATGTAGGCGCCGATCGGGATGCTGAATCCCCCACCGCCTCCACCCGAGCCGAGGGCCGGCTCACGTGGCCCCTCCCCGGCGCCGAATCCGAACCAGCCGAGCGCGACCGGGATGACGGTGACATCGTCGATGGTCACCGGGTCGCCGTAGGCGGTGCGCACGCCCGACGTTGACTTGAGTGAATCGGCGAGCTTGAGCACGAGATCAGCCATGGCTCAAAGCTACTCGGGGTGCGCCGGATAACACCACGGCTTACTGGACAAATCGCGCAATAGACACTAAGGCCGTCGCGCCATGATCACCGAGGCGCCGACGTCGACGTTCGGTTTCGAGTTCACCCGGCCGGCGCCTGACCCATGGCCACGGGATGCCGGGGAAGCGAACCTCAGCCGCCCGGCTCTTCCCTCTCGTTGATCACCTTCGCGTTCGCGGTGTCGCCGACGCGTCGCGGCACGCTCCCGACCAGGGCCGCCGGGGTGACGACCCCACCGCCGAACTTGGCGACCACCTTGTCGATGGCGTGCTCGGCGTCTCGCCAGTCCTCGTCCGGGTCCCAGAGCAAGGGTGCACCGGCGCCGTCCGGCACGAGCTGCTCCGCACGCACGCCGAGAAGACGCACCGCCCCGCCCTGCTCGAGCGCGGCATCCAGCAGCTCCGCGGCCTCTTCGAAGATGCGCTTGCCGACGTTGGTCGGCTCGCCGAGGGTGCGGGACCGGGAGATGGTGCGGAAGTCCGCGAATCGCAGCTTCAGCGCGACCGTGCGGCCGGTCATCCCGTGCTTGCGCAGCCTGGCGGCCACCTGTGTGGAGAGCCGCAGGAGTTCACGGCGCAGCACGTCGACGTCGGTGAGGTCGTGCTCGAACGTCTCCTCGTGTCCGATGCTCTTCTCACGTGTCGAGGTCTCGACCTGCCTCGGATCGATGCCGTTCGCGAGCTCGTGAAGCTTCACGCCCGACGCTTCGCCGACCCAGCGCCTCAGAACGTCGAGCGGGGTGGATGCGACGTCGCCCACCGTGCGCAGCCCGTACCGGTGAAGGGTCTCCTGCGTAGCCGGCCCGACTCCCCAGAGCGCTCCGATCGGCAGCGGATGCAGGAACTCGAGGGTCTCGGCCACCGGGATGACCAGCATGCCGTCCGGCTTGGCCCTTGTCGACGCCAGCTTCGCCATGAACTTCGTGCCGGCCACACCGACCGAGCAGGCCAGCCCCGTCTCGGCCAGCACCCGCTTTCTGATCGCGGCCCCGATCGTCGCTGGCGATCCGAGCAGACGCACCGAGCCCGCGACGTCGAGGAACGCCTCGTCGATGCTCACCTGCTCGACGAGCGGAGTGACATCGCCGAGGATGCCCACCACCTGCTGCGAATAGTGCGCGTACTTGTCGAAGTGCGGCTCCAGCACCACCGCATCGGGGCACAGCCGCAGCGCCTGCGACACCGGCATGGCGCTGCGGACCCCGAACTTTCGCGCCTCGTACGTGGCGCTCGACACGACCGAGCGGCCGGACGCGTGCCCGACGATCGCCGGGCGCCCGCGAAGCTCCGGCCGATCGAGCAGCTCGACCGATGCGTAGAACGCGTCCATGTCGACGTGGAGCTTCGTAGCGCCGGTGTCATCCACTTCTCCGACGGTGACCTGCCTGTCCCGTCCGTCGCCGCGTCCCACCCGATCAGTGTCGCACCCACCACCGACGTCCGCTTCGTCCGCCTCCTTCCCGGGCGTCACGAGGCGGTGACGGTGCCGATAACGTTGACGACATGGACTTCAGGTACCTCGGAAACAGCGGACTCAAGATCTCTGAGATCATCTACGGCAACTGGCTCACTCACGGCTCCCAGGTCGAGAACGACGCGGCGACCGCGTCGGTGCACGCCGCCCTCGACGCCGGCATCACCACCTTCGACACCGCAGACGCCTACGCGAACACCAAGGCCGAGGTCGTTCTGGGCGATGCTCTCAAGGGCCAGCGCCGTCAGTCGCTCGAGATCTTCACCAAGGTCTACTGGCCGACCGGCCCGCTCGGACACAACGACACCGGTCTCAGCCGCAAGCACATCTTCGAGTCCATCGACGGCTCCCTCAGCCGCCTCGGCACGGACTACGTCGACCTGTACCAAGCGCACAGGTACGACTACGAGACGCCGCTCGAAGAGACCATGCAGGCCTTCGCCGACGTCGTTCGGGCCGGCAAGGCCCTCTACATCGGCGTCAGCGAGTGGAACGCGGAGCAGCTCCGCGCCGGCCACGCGCTCTCGAAGCAGCTCGGGTTCCAGCTGATCTCGAACCAGCCGCAGTACTCGATGCTGTGGCGCGTGATCGAGTCCGAGGTCGTCCCAGCGTCGGAAGAGCTCGGAATCTCGCAGATCGTCTGGTCACCGGTCGCGCAGGGCGTGCTCACCGGCAAGTACAAGCCGGGCGCCGAGCTTCCTGCTGGCAGCCGTGCAACCGACGAGAAGGGCGGGGCGGGAGCCATCAAGCGCTTCCTGACCGATGAGGTGCTCACCGCGGTGCAGGGCCTTCAGCCGATCGCCGACGAGGCAGGACTCACGCTCGCCCAGCTCGCCGTGGCGTGGGTGCTGCACAACCCCAACGTCGCCGGCGCCATCGTCGGGGCATCCCGTCCCGAGCAGGTCGCGTCGAACGCCGAGGCGGCGGGCGTGAAGCTCGACGACGAGGTGCTGAAGCGCATCGACGACGTCATCCTGCCGGTCGCGACGACGGATGCCGCGCTGACGGTCTCCCCCGCGACGCGCGTCGCCTAGCGTCGGGAACGAGTCCCTCCCGGATCTCGCCGCCTCAGACCAGGGCGGCGACGAGGGGCTCGAACCATTCCCGGAACGCGGCACGGTCGTCACGCAGGCTCCAGCTGATGACGACCGTGTCGGGTCCGACCACCCAGGCCCCCTTCTCGGCGAGCGGCAGGGCCTCGATGTCGAGCCGGAACGATCCGGCCTGCCGTCGCAGCTCGTGCTCGCGGGTGCGCACGACGTCGACGATCTCGGCCGAGTAGTCGGCGTGATGCGCCAGGTCGTCGGCGAGATACTCGGCACGCCGGGCGTTCGACCACGCCACGGCGTCGGCGAATCTGGCGATGACCAGGTCTTGCAGTTCGAGCTCACGGTCGAACGCCGCGAAGTGCGGTGGCACGAACAACGTGCTCCATGACGCAACGGCGTTCATCCGCACCACCGAGCGTCGCCACCACCTGGTCCACTCGTCGGCGAGCGTCGGCGACTCGTCGCCGATCTGAGCGCCGACGGCCGACGGCGACGGCTGGCGGGGTGCAACGGCGAGCAAACGATGCACGGCGGGCTCACGCTGAACGGCAGGCACGACCGGCGGCAGCGGCGGGTCGCCGACCCCGTCCAACCCGGCGAGGTCACGCAGACACAGCGCGACGAGCAGGTCCAACGGGCAGTCTTCCGTGACCCGCCAGCGAAGGGTGCCCTCCACGAGCATGACTCGCAGTATAGAAGCGGGGACCGACATCGGCGACGGAAAGAAGGCCGATGCTCAGCCTCCGTTTCGTCGCACCGTCAGCGCCGGCTCATTCGCCGCTGACGACGTCGGCGTTCGCGGCGTCGACGCGGGACCCGTCGACGCTGGACCCGTCGACATAGAGCCAGGCGGTCTCCCCTGTGCCCAGGGTGACCGCGACGCGCGTGTAGTCGTCGACCTCGTACTCGTCTGCGGAGGCCAGTTCGTCGTCGTCCAGCTCCAGCACGGAGCCCGACACGACATCCGACTCGACTCCTGTGCGACGGGCGAAGGGATGCTCGGCACTGCCGCTCACCGCGACGACGTGCGGATCGGTGATGGCGACCGTGTCGAGAACGTAGCCCGGCAGGGTGGCAGCCCGCATCGGCATCCTTCTGCCGAATGTCGCCTCCTGCACAGCGGGTAGCTGCAGCGTGCCGTAGGAGAACAGCAGATGGGTCACGACTCGTCCTCCGCCCTGCCTGCACGGTCGGCGTTCGCGTCCTCATCGTCGTCCGTGCTCGTGTCGGCGACCGGCGCCGTCATCAGCAGGTACTCCGGAACGCTGGCGCGGTCGAACGGGCCTGCGCCGTCGACCCGGTACTGAGGTTCGTCGAACGCGACGACCCACACCCTGCCGGAGAGCCGCTGCACGTCGAACGCACCGTTTGCGAGGCCGGTCGCACTGGCCACGATCACCCCGGTCGGGTCACCGACCCAGCCCAGGGTTCCCTCGCGGTCGTCGTCGATGACATGCACCTGAACGCCGACGCCGAACACCTCGTCCGGTCGCGTCGTGCCGTGCCTGTCGCGTCGTCTCCACACGTGTGCCATTGTCCCACTCCCTCGCGGAGGAGCTTGGAGCGGGCCAGGGTGAAAACACCTGCGTCAGGAGCGAGCATGATGGACTCATGACACGGGTGGCGATCATCGGAGCACACGGCAAAGTGGCGCAACAGCTCATGCGCGTGCTCTACGACCAGGGTGACGAGTTCGTGGGCGTCGTGCGCAACGAGGACCACGCGGACGACATCTACCGCTTCGGCGGCGAAGGGGTGCTCCTCGACATCGAGACGGCCGACGCCGGCGCTCTCGCCGAGGCGATCGAGAACGCGGATGCCGTGGTGTTCGCTGCGGGCGCCGGCCCCGACTCCGGTGTGGCGCGCAAGGCGACGGTCGACTACGGCGGCTCGATCAAGGCGCAACTCGCGGCGCAGCACGCTGGCATCTCGAGGTTCGTGCAGGTCTCGGCGATGGGTGTGGACGATCCGGTCGCACCCGACGCCAGCGAGTCATGGGCCGCGTATGTCGCCGCGAAGCGCGACGCCGACGCCGAGCTCCGCCGCACCGCGCTGGAGTGGACGATCATCAGGCCGGGCGCCCTCACTCTGGAGGACGGGACGGGTCTCGTGAGCATCGCCCCGCGGCTTGCTCGAGGATCCATCCCGCGTGAGGATGTCGCGGCGGTCATCGCTGAGGTGCTGCGTCGTCCGGAGACGGTGCGTACCCAGTTCGACCTCGTCTCAGGCCCCACCCCCATCGCCGACGCGCTCGGGAACGCGGGCGGCGGCGGTCAACGCGCAGAGAGCGAGGTCACGGCGGAATGA
Source organism: Humibacter sp. (assembly GCA_051952615.1). GTDB lineage: Bacteria > Actinomycetota > Actinomycetes > Actinomycetales > Microbacteriaceae > Humibacter. Next base: position 2,865 of record JBQCJQ010000196.1, on the reverse strand, counting down.
ACGAGCGCGACCCGCGGTTCTGGAACACACACGACGAAGCACTCGTCGGCCCGCACCCGACGGACGCCGACGGTATCGACGACAGCGAACAGCACCACGCTGAGCAGGAGAATCACCATATGTCATTCACGGACTGGCTGGACGTTCAGGTCGGCGCGCACGCCGCATTCGGCGAGCGCATCGAACTGGTCGTCGATTGGTCCGCTCCCACGCCGGACGTCGACTGGGATGTGCGGGCGCTCGTCTCGCACGTCATCGAGGAGCAGCAGTGGGTTCCGCTGCTGCTGGCCGGGCGCACCGTGGGTGAGGCCAGATCACGGCTGGAGCCGCTCGGCAGCGATCTCGTCGCCGAGTGGCGGCGGTATTCTCTCGCGGCGACTCGTGCTTGGGCATCCGTCGATCCCGAGGCGAGGGTCAACCTGTCGTACGACACCGTGCCGGCGAGCGCGTATCTGCGCGAGCAGGCGTCGGACGTGATCGTGCACACCTGGGATCTCGCCCGTGCGATCGGCGCAGACGAGCGGTTGGGCGACGCGCTCGTGGCCGCGGCGTGGACCGTGTTCGAGCCGCAGAAGGACACTCTCGAGGCGAGCGGCCTGTTCGCGTCGCCGGTTCCGGTTCCCGAGAACGCATCGCTGCAGTCCCGACTGCTAGCGCTGACCGGCCGCGACGACCGGGTGACCGTTTAGAAGCTCGCAGAAAGACGCCGCACGTCGGTCCGCGCCGTTGCTGTGCCCGTCTGCGCCGTGAGCCTACGCTGGGAGCATGAGCAGCGCCGAACGGCCGTGGTTGTCGAGCTATGCCGAGGGTGTTCCGGCGGACATCGATCCACCGACCGGGTCGTTGCCCCACCTGATCGAAGAGTCCGTCGCCACGTACGGCAGTCACGTGGCGTTGGAGTTCTTCGGGGCCACGACGACCTACCATGCGCTCGGCGAGGCGATCAACCGTGTAGCCGGCGGCCTCGCCGCACTGGGTGTGCGGGCGGGCGATCGTGTCGCACTGGTGCTTCCCAACTGCCCGCAGCACGTCATCGCGTTCTACGCCGTGCTTCGACTGGGTGCCGTCATCGTCGAGCACAACCCGCTGTACACGCCGCGCGAGATGCGCCACCAGTTCGAAGACCACGGCGCGACCATCGCCATCGCCTGGACCAAGGTGGTCGCCACCCTGCAGGACATGCCCGCCGACATCGGCCTGGAGCGCATCGTGGCCGTCGACCTGGTGGATGCCATGCCTGCGCGACTGCGTTTCGCGCTGCGTCTGCCGCTCGCCAAGTCGCGCGCCGCCCGCTCGCAGCTGCAGGCGAAGACCACCGGAGCGGTGAGCTGGACGACCCTCGCGAAGTCGGAGCCGATCGGGGCATCCGTTCCCCGCCCCGAGCTGGACGATCTGGCGCTCATCCAGTACACGAGCGGCACCACGGGCCTTCCCAAAGGCGTCATGCTCAGCCACCGCAACCTGGTGGCTAACGCGGCGCAGGCACGGGCGTGGGTGCCGAGCGTGCCACGAGGCACCTCCGTCGTGTACGCGGTGCTCCCGCTGTTCCACGCGTACGGACTCACCCTGTGCCTCACTTTCGCCATGAGCATGGGCGCGCGGCTGGTGCTCTTCCCGAACTTCGACCCGAACGCGGTGCTCGACGTCGTGAAGAAGCGGCCGCCGACGTTCCTGCCCGCCGTGCCGCCGATCTACGAGCGCCTGGTCACGGCCGCGAAGAAGCGCGAGGTCTCCCTCTCGGGCATCGAGATCGCCATCTCCGGTGCGATGAGCCTGCCGCAGACCATCGTGGACCTCTGGGAGACGCAGACCGGCGGATACCTCGTCGAGGGCTACGGGCTCAGCGAGGCCTCTCCCGTGTTGATGGCGAACCCGGTCGGCTCGACGCGAAAGGCCGGAACGGTGGGTCTTCCGCTGCCCAGCACGGAGCTGCGGGTCGTCGACCCGGACGACGACAGCGTCGTCGGATTCGGCGAGCGGGGCGAACTGCAGGCTCGTGGTCCGCAGGTGTTCCGCGGCTACTGGCGCCGGCCGGAGGAGACGGCGAAGGTGCTCGACCCCGATGGATGGCTGCACACGGGCGACATCGTCACGATGGACGAGCAGGGGTTCGTGCGAATCGTCGACCGCATCAAGGAACTCATCATCACCGGCGGCTTCAACGTGTCACCCACCGAAGTGGAGGACGAGCTTCGCGCCTACGAGGGCGTCGCCGACGTCTCGGTGGTCGGACTTCCGGGCGAGCGTGGCGGAGAGGATGTCGTCGCCGCTGTGATCATGAAGCCGGGCATCCCGTTCGACGAGAAGGCGATCAGGGCATTCGCACGATCGGCCATGACGCCGTACAAGGTGCCGCGGCGCGTCTTCGAGGTCGAGGAGCTCCCCCGGTCGATCGTCGGAAAGGTCTTGCGGCGGCAGGTCGTCGAGCAGCTGACGGCGCTCGCGAAGGGCGAGGCCACGACGTGACCGTCATGCCGCGCGAGGCGACAGGCAACCGTCCTCGCCTGCGGTTCATCGTGATGTTCGCCATCGGCCTGGTCGTGTGCCTCATCATCGGATTCGCCGGCTCGTGGTGGTACGCACCGGTCGGCGGCTGGGCGGCCGCTTGCGCCACCTACGTGATCTGGGTGTGGGCGCTGGTGATCGGCAGGTTCGACGCCGAGATGACGCGCACGCACTCCACGCGGGAGGACCCAGGCCGCGGTGTGCGGGAGGTGCTCATCGTCGCCGTCGCGATTGCGAGTCTCGGCGCGGTCGCCGTTCTGCTTGTGCACACCCGGCAGGCGCACGGGGTCGAGCAGGCGGTCGGCGCCCTTGCCGCGGTGCTCAGCGTCGCGCTGTCGTGGGCGCTCCTCCACACGCTGT
>JBQCJQ010000195.1:0-3573 GCA_051952615.1 Humibacter sp. | reverse complement strand
CCTGTTCTTAGGGGGTGGGTCCGGCCAGAGCGAGGGCCCTGGCAGGGTTGTCGATGAGGATGGTGCGGATGGCTTCGGGCGAGACGCCCTTGACTTCGAGCATGGGAACGATGTTCTTGAGGATGTGGCCGTAGCCGTAGCCGCCGTACGTGCGCAGGTCGGATTTGAAGCAGACATCCTGCGCGAACAGGAGTTGCCGCCCGAATCCGGCGTCCACGATCTCTTTGACGAAGTCGGCTCGCCAGATGTCCTGGCCCATGACGAGGCCGTAGCCCCATTCCTCGCGGTAGTACTCGCGGCCCCAGGCATCGAACTGCACATACGCGCCCCGCTCGGCGACGGCCATGGTGTAGTCGAGGTCGTGCACTTGGTCGAGGTGCCCGATGATCATGCGGTCGTACGGCAGCCCCTCGTCTTCGAGGATGTCGACAGCCAGTGATGCGGCGCGTGGAGGACGCACGTCGGTGTGCACGCTGACGGCGACGCCGGTGGCCTTGGCGGCCCGCGCGGAGGCGCGTAGCGACTTCTCCTCCTCCGCGGTGATCGCGCTGCTCTTGACGGTGCCGTCTCCCTTGCGCACGCCGCTGATGCCGACCTCGCCGATCACGCCGGCCTTGACGCGGTACGGGCCGGTCCCGACCTCGATATCGTCGATCAGGATGCGGGCGAGATCGTCGATGGTGGAGTCCTTCACGTAGTCGGGGTGCGCGCCTTCGACGTAGTAACCGGTGCCCATGACGATGTTCAGGCCCGTGCGACGTGAGATGCGCTGCAGGGCGACCGGGTCGCGGCCGATGCCGATGCACGACGCATCGACGATCGATCCGCCGCCGAAGCCCGTGTAGTGGCCGAGCTCCTCCACCGCGACGTTCTCGTCCGACAACAGCAGGTTGGTTCGGGTCGTGCTCATCTGCCGCCTGCGCAGGTCGCCGAGCATCGACATCTCGATCGGCTTGTCCATGTCGGCGCGCTTGGACGCCTCCGTGGGTTCGACGAACCAGTTGCGCAGGTCGACCAGGCAGTGCTCGTGCGTCATGGTGATACCGAGCTCTGCGCTGTCGATGTCGCCGAGGACGGTGCGGACGTTACTCATGGATGGTGTTCTCCTCAGTTCAGGCGAACGGAGCGACCCAAAAGCGGTGAGGGTCCCTTCGCTCACACCAAGTGAAGTACACCCTTGTTTCGCGAATGTCTACTTTTTGTTTCCGACTTGAGACAAAACACGCCATACAGTGCTGAAAACTCGCGACTCCATGTCATGGGCGAACGACGTATGTATACTTTTCGCATGACCACGTCTACTTTCACCGACGAGAGCTATGACACCGTGCGTCGCCAGATCCTCGACGGCACACTCAAGCCAGGCACCCGCCTGCTGCAGCACGAGATCGCCGAGGAGTTCGGGCTCAGCCGGGTGCCACTTCGCGAGGCCATCCGAAAGCTCGAGGGCGAGCGACTGGTCGTCGTAGTGCCGCGGCGCGGCGTCACCGTCCCCGACCTGAGCGACGACGACGTTCGAGACCTCTACCTCATCCGCCTCCAGCTGGAGCCGTACGCATTCCGTCGCGCCACCGAGGTCGTGACCGACCACCAGCTGTCGGAGCTCGCCGATGCGGTCGAACAGCTCGCCACGCTCGTCGACCGGCCGGCCGACTTCTTCCACCAACACGACCGCATCGTGCGCGACACGCTCGCCATCTCGCCGGGCGACGTCTACTCCGACGTGGTGACGATGGTGCGTGAACGCAGCCAGTACCTCCGCTACGCGTACAGCCAGCTGCCGGGCCAGACTCAGTGGCTGCTCGAGCATCGGCGCACCGTGCTGCGGGCGATGGCGCAACGGCGCGCCGACGTGGTCGAGCAGCTCACCAAGCTCGACCTCATCGAAGGTCGCGACTCGCTGCTCGCGTGGCGCGCACAGCAAGCCGCGCCGACGACGAGGGCTGAGTGATGGATGTCGTCGACCTCACTCGCCCGATGACGAAGGACACCCTCGTCGCTCTTGGCGGCCGACGTGCGGTCGATGGCGGCTGGATGGTGGGCGAAGTCGGGGTGCAGTGGCTGCGACACTGGGATCTCGGCCACAACACGAGCCAGGCCGTATGGACGATCGGCGACCACTTCGGCACGCACGTCGATGCACCGATTCATGTCGTTGCCGACAGCCCCGGTGTGGACGAAATCGACCTCGGCCGGCTGGTCGGCGACGCGATCGTGATGGACTGCTCGTTCGCGGTCGGCCGTGGCATCACGGCAGACGACCTAGAGCGTGCCGGCAAGGACATGCGGCCGGGCGACATCGTCCTGGTCTACGCGGGAGAGCCTGCCGGCACGGCGGACGACTACATCGTGCACCAGACATACATGACGGTCGACGCAGCCCTCTGGCTGGTGGAGCACGGGGCGTCGGCCGTCGGCGTGGAGACAGCGTGCTTCGAGCACGCCTACCAGCGCACCGTGATCGACCGCTGCTACGAGCCGCCCGAGACGAACCCGTGGCCGGCCCACAGAATCTGTCTGGAGAACGACGTCTACATCTTCGAGGGACTCACCAACCTCGGTGGGCTCAGGGGTGAGCGCGTGTTGTTCTCCGGCGCCCCGCTACCGGTCCCCGGTTCTAGTGGCTCCCCGATACGCGCCTTTGCCTGGCATCCATGAGCACCTCCGCGGGTGGGCGAGTTCGCGAAGCGCTGGGTCTCATCGAGCGCCACGACCCGGAGATCGCGGCATTCATCACCGTCGACCGTCAGGGAGCCGAGGCTGCGGCCGACGCCCTCGACCGCCTGCCCGAGGGCAAGCGCGGGCCCTTGTTCGGCCTGCCCTTCTCGGTCAAGGACACCATCGAGGTTGCGGGGCTGCCTACAACGGCAGGGAGCCTCTTGCTTCGTGGTTACCGTCCGACGCATACGGCCACGATTGTTGAGCGTCTTCGGGATGCCGGTGCGGTGCTGGTCGGCAAGGCGAACTGCGCCGAGTTCGGCATCGGCAACCTGGAGAACTGCAGCCCGATCCGAGGACAGACCCGCAACCCGTGGGACCTGTCACGCTCACCCGGCGGATCGAGCGGCGGAGATGCGGTGGCCGTTGCCACCGGCATGGCGGCGTTCGGCGTCGGCACCGACTTCGGCGGCTCGGTGCGCTTCCCTGCACACTTCACCGGTGTCGCAGCACTGCGCCCGTCGCCCGGCAGGCTGCCCGACGACGGCATCATCCCCCATCGCGGCGGACCTGGAGGCGACAGCACCGAATCTCCGGTGCAGCGGGAGCTGCAAACGCCGGGCTTCCTCGCACCGTCGGTGGCCTTGCTGGAGACACTCCTCGGCCTTTTCCCCGCAGAAGCGCCATTGCGCACGGAGAGACCCACGGTATGCGCGTGGTTCGTCGACGATGTGTCACCGGCCGTCATCCAGATCATGCAGAGGGCTGTGTCCCTCCTCGCGGCGGCTGGCGTCGAGATGCGCGAGTACCCGGATTTCCCGGCTCAGGGAGCGGCTAACCGCCTCGCCGAACTCCGCGCTGACGAGGGCCTTCCGGAGCTTGAGGCCCTCGCTGCCGGCAGGCACGAGCTGCTCT
>JBQCJQ010000194.1:0-4219 GCA_051952615.1 Humibacter sp. | reverse complement strand
CGCACGTGGAGTTCCTGCCGCTGGCCGAGCGTCCGTTCGGCGGCTCGTGGGGCTATCAGGTGACCGGCTACTACGCGCCGACCAGCAGGTTCGGGCATCCGGACGACCTGCGCTACCTGATCGACCGCCTGCACGGTGCGGGCATCGGCGTGCTGATGGACTGGGTGCCCGGCCATTTTCCGAAGGACGAGTGGGCGCTGGCCAGGTTCGACGGCCAGGCGCTGTACGAGCACCCTGATCCGCGGCGGGGCGAGCACCAGGACTGGGGCACCTACATCTTCGACTTCGGGCGATCGGAGGTGCGCAACTTCCTGGTCGCCAACGCGCTGTACTGGCTGGAGGAGTTCCACGTCGACGGCCTGCGCGTGGACGCCGTCGCGTCGATGCTCTACCTCGACTACTCGCGCAAGGAAGGCGAGTGGGCACCCAACGTGCACGGCGGCCGCGAGAACCTCGAGGCGATCGGCTTCCTCCAGGAGGCGACCGCGACCGCGTACAAGCGCAACCCCGGCATCGTCATGATCGCCGAGGAGTCGACGGCCTACCCCGGCGTCACTGCGCCGACCAACGCGGGCGGCCTCGGCTTCGGGCTGAAGTGGAACATGGGCTGGATGCACGACTCGCTGCAGTACATGCACGAAGACCCGATGTATCGCTCGTACCACCACGGCGAGATCACGTTCTCGTTCGTCTACGCGTTCAGCGAGCACTTCCTGCTGCCGATCAGCCACGACGAGGTCGTGCACGGCAAGGGTTCGCTGGCGAACAAGATGCCTGGCGACCACTGGCAACAGCTGGCGAACGTGCGGGCGTACCTCGCGTTCATGTGGGCGCACCCCGGCAAGCAACTCCTCTTCATGGGGCAGGAGTTCGGGCAGCTCAGCGAGTGGAGCGAGGATCGCGGACTCGACTGGTGGATCCTCGACCAGCCCGCCCACCGTGGCCTGCTCGAACTCGTCGCACGCCTCAACGCGATCTACCGCGACGAGCCCGCACTCTGGCGGTACGACCAGGAGCCGCGCGGTTTCCAGTGGATCGATGGCGGGGACGCACGCGGCAACGTGGTGGCGTTCGGCCGCATCGCCGACGGCGATCCCCTGGTGTGCGTCGTCAACTTCTCGGGCAACCCGCACAACGACTACCGACTGCCGATGCCGTTCGCCGGCGAATGGGAGGAGGTGCTCAACACGGATGCCCTCGAATTCGGCGGCTCCGGTGTCGGCAACCTCGGTGTCGTGCACGCGACGGATGCCCCATGGGGCGGCATGCAGGCCTCTGCCACGCTGACGCTCCCGCCTCTCGGTGCGCTCTGGCTCCGCGCCAAGCGCTGAGCCGGAGCGAACCGAGGGGCGTCGCGCGCGCCGGTGCCCGCCCGGCGCGCCGCGGTTGGCAGGGCGCATGGTTGCGTTCGGCGCCGTACACGCCTCCGCCTCGTAGAGCGTCTTACGTTGGCCGCGTGACGCGTTCGAGCTGCGTTCTCATGGGTAGTCGCCGTGCACCACTGCTTCCGGACCCCTGAGCCGAGGGTGACCGTAATCGCCGAAGATCAACGCGGCCATCTCGGGGACGCGACACGCTCGCCGATTCGGCGGCCTCGACGGCGAATCGATCCCGGCCATTCGCTCTGCCGACTGCGGCGCGACGGGCGGGGACCGGCGCGCTAATACAGCAAGCTGGCGAGGCGGCCGCGGGCCTTGACCACTCGGGCGTCGGCGACGCCTACCACCTCGAAGTACTCCAGGAGGCGTTCCCTGATGCGGTCGCGCCCGGCCTGGTCGGAGCCGGCGAACAGGTCGAGCAGTCGGCCGAACGCGTCATCCACGTGGCCGCCGGAGAGATCCAGATCGGCGACGTCGAGTGCGGCATCCACATCAGCGGGCGCCGCCGCGGCGGCCTCACGGGCCTGAGCAGAGTCGACGGTTGAGAGTCGCTTCAGAAGGCTCACCTGAGCGAGGCCCGCGACGGCGAGAGCGTCGTTCGGGTTCTGAGCGATCGCGAGCCGGTACTCGGCGATCGCCGTGTCGTAGTCGCCCTCCTCGATCGCGTCGTACGCCTCTTGGTGGTGCGGCGGCAACGGCTCGGGCTGCGGTTCGGCGGCTTCGTCCTCGGTGTCGAGGCCGGCCTCGGAGTCGACCGCGACGCTGCCCGTCACACCGTTCTGCTCGGCGATCTGCAGCACCTGCTCGAACACATCGCGCACCTGCTGTTCGGGGATCGCTCCCACGAACAGCGGGGCGGGACGGCCGCCGATGATCGCGACGACCGTCGGGATCGACTGCGCCTGGAAGACCTGTGCGAGGCCGGGGTTGGCGTCGACATCCACCTTCACCAGCACGAGCCGGCCGGCGTAGTCGTTCACCGCGCGCTCGAGGGCCGGCGAGAGCTGCTTGCAGGGTCCGCACCACTCGGCCCACAGGTCGACGATGACCGGAACCGTGTTCGACAGCTCGATGAACTGGTCGAAGTTCTGGTCGGTTCCGTCGTAGATCAGGCCGGGCAGGCTCTGCCGAGGTGCGGCATCCGCGTCGGTTCGTGCTGCGGGTGACGGGCGGTTCACGAGAGCAGAGAGATCGACTGCGCCACGAAACGACGTGGCGTCGGGCGTGTTCGTCATCACAGTTCCTTCGCGCTGAGCAGCGACTGCGTGAAGCCGAGCATCACGACCTTCTTATTCGACTCCGCAGGCGGCACATAAAACAGTAACTGATAGCCGTAGGTCGTCTCGATGCCGTTGGTGCTGTCGGTCACACCCGTGAGCGCCTGCACGTTGGGGTTGCTGGTCGACACGGTCGCACCGGCCTCGACCGGCTTCAGAGTGGATGTCTCGTTGAGGCTCACCGAGACGACGGCGCCCGAGTCGTTGGTCGCCATCGCGATGGGGCCGTCCGCGCCGGGAGCGTGCGTGAACTCCAGCGACGCGGTCTTCGGCAGCTGGGCGATCTGCGCGGCCTTGTAGGCGGCGCCGACCTGAGGCGCGAGCTTGTCCGACTTCGAGTCGAACTGCTTGTAGTACTTGCTCTTGTCGCCGTTGGCGAGCACGTCGCCGTATTCGCTCGCGAGCTGGTCGGGTGCGACGAGGAGCAGCTTCGAGTCCGGCGGCACGATCGAGGTTCCGATGTTCGCAGGCGGCAGGTCGGGCACCTTGGCGTTCGCCTCGAGCGCGACCGCGTACTCGACGGTGTAGTTGTCGCGCGGCGACTTCTGCACGAGCACCAGGTCGAGCGGTGCGGCCTTCGCGTCCTTCGGATCGTGCACGACGGCGCTCACCACGCGCGGCCAGGTGTCGGTCGCCTCCGGCAGGGCGAGCGAGACCGAGTTCGCAGGGATCGCCTGTTCGGGCGCGGCATCCGACTTCTTGGCACGCAGCGCGTAGTCCCCGGTCCTCGCGGCAAGCGCCGGCCCGCTGAATCGTGTCGCCGCCAGGGTGCCGTCGAGCTTGGCATCCGCCTTCGCCGCGGTCTTGGAGATCTGATTCACGATGTCGTCGAGTTGCGGACCGGTCACCGCTGCTGGCGGTGTGTCCTTGCCCTGACCCGGCAGATCGGTCGCGATCGGCGTCGAAGTCGCCTTCGGCGTCGGATCCGCTCCGAACTGCGGCCAATAGTCGGCCGAGCACCCGGCGAGCAACAGGGTGCCGACGAGCACGACCGGCACTCCCGTGAAGGCACGCCCGATGGAACGACGGCCGCGCGCCGTCTGCCCGACCTGCGGCGTCGAGTCGTCGATCGGCTGCCTCTTGGATCCGCGCGGCAGCTTCGGCGGCTTTCCGCCCCCTCGACGCGGCCCCCGTGAGCGACGCAGGTGGCGCAGTCCCAAGATGTACATGAGCACTCCGAAGGCTCCGACGACGATGCCGCCGACGATCAGCGGCCCGGCGAACGGCGTGCTGTTGTCGAGCGGCCAGTTCAGGCTGACCTTGTCGGGAGCCGGCTTCGTTCCATCGCTGGCGATGATGACGCTCACAGTGTCGGGCACATTCATCTTCGTGATCGATGCGGACGCTCCGCTGAACTCCTCCAGCCAGAGGTCTGATCCCGCGGGATTCGCTCCGGCCTGGCTCGATGCGGTCGTGCCGGTGCTCGAGCCCGTCGTTGAGGTCGCGGCAGTCGGGGCGGGGGTCGGTGTCGGGCCGGGCGTGGCTGTCGACCCCGACGGCACGGCCTTGCCGCGCACGACCTTCGAGTGCAGTGTGTTCGTCGCCGGGTCGTACGTGACCTTG
>JBQCJQ010000193.1:0-2275 GCA_051952615.1 Humibacter sp. | reverse complement strand
CACCGGCGTTCTCGATCGAGAAGGCGAGGCGGCTGCTGGGTTGGGAGCCGGAGCACGACTGGCGTACAGAACTCGCCGGTGAGTCGGTGACCGCGTCGGCAACCGACGACGCCTCCCCGACAGGGGTGGCCGTGAAGACTGGAGACGCGTGATGCGATTCGATGGTGTGCTGTTCTTTCCCGTCACGGCATATGCCGCGGACGGCTCGGTTGATGCCGCGCTCACAGCCGAGCACATCGCGTCGCGGCTCGACCACGCTCCCGGTGGCGTGTTCGCCGCGTGCGGCACCGGTGAGTTCCACGCGCTGAGCGCCGCAGAGGTCGGCGAGGTCGTTCGCGCGAGCGTCGACGTGGTCGGCGGGCGCGTACCGGTCGTCGCCGGTGCCGGAGGTCCGCTCGGTCACGCGATCGAGTGCGCTCGACGTGCCGCGGATGCCGGAGCAGACGCCCTTCTCGTGCTGCCGCCTTACCTGGTGTCGGGCCCGATCGCGGGAACGGTCGCATACGTGGAGGCGCTGCTGGAGGCATCCACCCTTCCCGTGATCGTGTACCACAGGGGGACTGCGGCGCTCACGGCGGACGCCGTTGCCAGGCTCGCGGCGAATCCGCGGGTCATCGGGTTCAAGGACGGCGTCGGCGACGTGGGAGTCGCGCAGCAGATCGTTCGCGCCGTGGAGGCGTCCGGCCGCGACGACATCGCGCTGTTCAACGGGCTGCTGACCGCCGAGCTGACGCAGGAGGCATACCGCGCGATCGGCATCCCGCTGTACTCGTCGGCGGCGTTCGCGATGGCGCCGCGGGTTGCGAAGGCGTTCTACGACGCATACATCGACGGGAATGATGCCCGTCGCCTCGAGATCCTCGACGCCTTCTACCTGCCGCTGGTGAGGCTGCGCGACGAGGTGCCGGGATTCGCCGTTGCACTCGTGAAGGTGGGCGTACGACTGGGGGTCGCCGGGTCCCCAGGGCTGCCCGTCGGAGGCGTGCGTCCGCCGCTGGTCGATCCGAACGAGCGACAGGTCGAGGAGCTGCGGCGCATCCTCGCCATCGGCGACGAGCTCGTCGGCAGCGCATGACCACCGATCTCGGCGTCATCACCGGCCTTCGAACGCGGCTGATCGACGCACCGCTGATCCGCCCGTGGGGAACCGATGTCACGGAGCTGCACCTCATCGAGGTGCTCGTCGATACGGCGTCGGGCGTCACGGGGCACGGCTTCAGCTGGACGCCGTCGATCGGTGCATATGCCGTACGAGGCATGCTCGACCACGACATCCGCGACTTCGCGCTCGGCAGGCCCGCGGACGCCGGCGAGCTGTGGCTGCCGCTCTGGAAGCACCTGCACGAGGCGGGCTCGGGCGGCGTCACGACCATCGCGATGGCGGGTCTGGATCTCGCGCTGTGGGATGCCCGAGGTCGGGCCACCGCGCGGTCGGTCACCACGCTGATCGGCGAGCGGCGGTCATCCGTCGAGGTCTACGGCAGCGGGGTGAACCGGCACTATCCGCTCGACGAACTCGTCGCGCAGGCCCAGCGCTGGCGGGACGCCGGGTACCGGCTCGTGAAGATGAAGGTCGGCGGACATCCGCTCGCCGAAGACGTCGATCGGGTCGCCGCCGTGCGCGAGACCATCGGGCCGGAGGTCGAGCTCGCGATCGACGCGAACCAGCTGTGGACCCTCGACGAGGCGGAGCGTGCGATCGGTGAGCTGAGCCGGTTCGACCTGCGCTGGATCGAGGAGCCGCTGCGCGCCGACGACCTGCAGGGGCACGCGGAACTGCGTACGCGCATCGACGTGCCGATCGCGCTCGGCGAGAACCTCCACACGGTGTATCGCTTCCGCGAGGCGATCGACGGCGGTGCGTGCGACATCGTGCAGCCGAACGCGATCCGGGTCGGCGGCATCACCCCGTTCCTCGAGATCGCACGGCTGGCGGCAGATCGGGGCGCGGCGCTGTACCCGCACCTGCTGCCGGAGCTCTCCGGTCAGCTCGCCCTTGCGCTGCCCGAGCAGACGCTCGTCGAGGATGTCGAGGACGCGTCGTTCGAGCGCCTCGGGCTTCTCGCCGAGCCGTCGCCGGTCGTCATCGATGGGCGCGAGATGTCGTCGCGCGGACGCGCCGGGCTCGGGATCGTCTTCGCGTAGGCACCAGCTAGCGCACGAGCGTGACCGGGCGCGCCCTGCCGGCGACGGAGATGGTGGGCCAGCGGTCGTCGACCGTGAGGGCCGCGATCGCGGGGGCATCCGCGCTGCCGTCGAGCAGCACGGTGTCTTC
>JBQCJQ010000192.1:0-13604 GCA_051952615.1 Humibacter sp. | reverse complement strand
TCGACATCCCCGAGCGCCAGCGCGATCTCCGCCTCCACGCGGGCGCCGCCGAGGCGGGACTGCACCTCGATCTCGGACTGCACGCTCATGGTCGGGTTCCACACCCGGAACAGCTCGTCCGCGGCCTCAGGATCACCCGACCAGGTGAGCAACCACAGCTTCATGCGCTGAAGGTGAACGCGGAACCCGGGCGGTGGCGTGAGCGCGAGCGCCGGTTCGAGCAGCGCGACCGCTTCTTCCCACCTGCCAAGCGCGGCGAGTGGTTCGACGGTGTTCGAGGCGAGGATGACCCCGCTGGTGCGCTGCACGCCGAGCTGCCTCGCGCGCTCCGCCCCGGCATTGCCGAGCTCGACGGCGTCGCTGTATCGGCCGATCAGGTGCATGACGTCTGACGTGTTCACGCGGTCCCGCAGCATCGCACCGTCGCGGGTGGCGGCGAGCTCACCCGCCAGTTGGAGATCGGCGAGGCCGTCGTCGATGCGTCCCATGCCGACGAGCGAGACGCCCCGGATGTTGTGCGCGACGGACTGCCTCGACAACGACCCGGCGCGCTGCGCCTGCTCGAGCGCCTGGGACGCCACGTCGACGGCCTCGTGGTACCTCGCCTCGAGCATCAGGCGCCCCGCGAGATCGTTGAGCACGACGGCCGTCGTGTCGGAGCACGAGTCGTCGTCGAGGCTCGCCAGCGCCTCCTCGAGCAGCGCGGTCGATCCCGGGCGGCTCAACGCCGCGAGATAGCGCGCCTTGTCCGCGAGCAGCTCGGCGCGCAGCTCCACATCGGTCGGATCGCACTCGCGCAACGCTTCGTCGATGACGGCGAGCGCTCGTTCGCCATCGCCGGCGTCACGGAGCGACAACGCCGTCTCTTCGAGGAGTGCGACATGGCTCATGCCCGCAACGGATGCCGGATCGGGAACGTGCTCCCACAGCTCGAGCGCCTGCTCGCCCATCTTCGCCGCACGCGCGAACGCGTATGCCTTGCGCCCCTGACGCATCGCCTCCAGCGTCGCAGGGAACGCACTGATGGGGTCGTGTGCCTGAAGCCGGTGCTGAGCGATCTCGTGCGCGACCGCCCCGCCCCCGGCATCGATCGACTCGAGCGCATCGGCGAACGCGGTGTGGTAGCGCACACGCTCCCCCGGCAAGACCTCGCCGAGGATGGCGGTCCGCACGAGTGCGTGCCGGAAGTCGTAGCCCGTGTCGCAGATCACCAGAAGACCGCCGTCTACCGCAGAACGCACGGCGGCATCCAGCTCGTCGGCGGAACCCTGGTGCACGAGGTCGAGCAGATCGTGGTCGACGCACAGGCCGCCGACAGCGAGCAGGCGGAGCATGCGCTGCGTCGGCTCGTCCAGCCTGTCGTAGCGCGCCAGCAAGAGCTCCCTCAGCGTCTCGGGGAGGTTTCCGGAGTGCAGCCGCTCACGCTCGACGCCCGCCAGCTCCTCGACGAAGAACGGCACGCCCTCGCTGCGCTCGAAGAGCTCGTCGATCTCGGCCGCGTCTATCCCGCTCTCGGACGACACGATCTCCGCCACCTGGGCGGCGACCTGCTCGCGAGTCAGCCTGGAGAGCTCCCAGCGGGTGAGCCGCCGGGTGCGTTCGAGCTCCGGGAGCACGGGGCGGAGCGGATGCCCGCGCACGATCTCGTCGCTGCGGTACGTGGCGACGATGAGGATGCCGGCCCCCGTGAGCATGCCCACCAGGAAGCGCAGCAGCTCGATGGTCGCCCGATCGGCCCAGTGGATGTCTTCGACGATGAGCACCAGCCTGTGCTCTCGCGCCACGTTCTCGAACAGCACGGCGATCAGCTCGTACAAACGCTCCGAACCGGTGCGTTGCGGCATGCCTTCTGCCGAGGCAAGCTCTGGCAGCACGATCGTCAGCACGGCTCTCGCCGGACCCGCGGCTTCGAGCAGCGCGTCGGTGCCGATGGCAGCGGCGAGCTCTCTGATGATCGCGACGAACGGCGCGTACGGCGCGCTCTCCGCACCGAAGTCGACGCACCTGCCGGTGAGCACGATCGCCTCACCAGAGACCTCCGCGGCGAACTCGCTGACCAGCCGGGTCTTGCCGATGCCGGCCTCACCGCCCAGCGCGACGGCTCGCGGCTCGTCGGCGCTGCGCCGGTACTCGGCCCGGAGCGCCTCCAGATCGGCCTCTCGCCCGATCATCTTCGCGCTGCTGATCGGTGTTCTCACGTAGTCGATCGTGCCACGGACCACCGACAAACCGAGCCGCGGTCTCGGCGCAGCGGCGCTCACCTCGAGGCGTGGGCGATCCGCAGCCGCCCACCCAGTCGCACGCCCGACGTGCGCGTCGTGCCGGCCTCCGGCTCGGCGTCCGCCGCGGCGCGCTGAGCCAGGGTCTCGCGCTGCCTGCGCTCACGCTCCAGCTGGGCGTAGTACCGCTCGCGGTCGGAGTTGAGAGCCGCGACATGAGCATCGTTGTACATCGTCTTCACCTTCGTCTTGTGCTTATGAGACGATGCTCGCGGCTAAGGTAGGGGCTCCGGATCGGGCGGATGCCCTATCTTTCGAGCCCCCTCAGCAAGGCCGTCTAAGGCGATGCGTCACACCGGCATCGAGCGTCGCGCCGGAGTGGGCGGAGGGTGCGTGTGGAAGCACATGCAGAGGCTGCGCGCACAGGAAAGTGAAGGACGCATGGCAGAGGAACGCAGGCGCATTCTCGCCCGCGTCGTCGGCCGTGTTCAGGGCGTCGGCTTCCGCTATTCCTGCCTGCTGGCGGCACGCGAGGCCGGCGTGGCCGGCTGGGTGCGCAACCGTGCGGACGGCAGCGTCGAGGCCGCCTTCGAGGGCTCCCCCACGGCGGTGGACGCCATGGCCTCCTGGGTGCGGCACGGCCCGCGCGGAGCGCAGGTGCTCTCGGTCGAGCTCGCGGAGCAGTCACCGGAGGGCGCGACCGCCTTCGAGATCCGCTGAGTCTCAGCGCCCTTCGAAGAACGCCGACAGGGCTCGAGCCAGTCGCGCGGGGTCATCCACGTGGCACATCTCGCGGGCCGAATGCATCGAGAGCAGGGCGACCCCGACATCCACGGTGCGGATGCCCAGCCTCGTCGCCGTCAGCGGACCGATCGTGGTGCCGCACGGCACGTCGTTGTTGGAGACGAACTCCTGGTACGGCACCTCGGCCGCGTCGCACAGGCGGGCCCAGAGCGCTGCGCCGTGGGCATCCGTCGCATAGCGCTGATTGGCGTTGATCTTCAGCAGCGGTCCGCCGCCCGCGATCGGCCGGTTCACCGGGTCGTGCTTCTCCGGATAGTTCGGATGCACGGCGTGGCCGGCATCCGCCGAAATGCACCACGACCCCGCGAACGCCTGCTTCCTGTCCTCGACGCTCGTCCCGGCATCCGGTCCGCCCGCAACGCCTAGCGACGCGCCGATGCGGGTCAGCACGTCGTCGAGGACGGGCCCGTTCGCGCCGGAGCGCGACTCGGAGCCGAGCTCCTCATGGTCGAACGCGACGAACACACTGATGTGGCCGGGCTGCGGTTCACGCCCATCGCTCGCCTGTTCGATCAGCGCGTGCAGACCGGCGTAGACGGAGCTGAGGTTGTCGAGGCGCGGCGACGCGAACAGGGTGCCATCCAGTCCGAACACCCGCGGCGGCTGGGTGTCGCAGGTCACCAGGTCGTACCCGGCGATGTCGGACGCCTCCACACCGCTCTGGCGCACGACCTGCTCGAGCAGATCGGCCTCGTGCACTTCCCCGACACCCCAGACCGGGGCAGTGTTGCGCTGCTTGTCGAGCTTCACGCCGTCGTTGTTCACACCTCGGTCGAGGTGCACGGCGAGCTGAGGGATGCGCAGCAATGCGCCACTGCGAACGAGGTGCTCCGTTCCGTCGGTGGTCACGACTCGGCCGGCCAGTTCGAGCTCTCTGTCGAGCCACGAGTTCAGCAGGGGACCGCCGTAGACCTCGACGCCCGCCTGCAGCCACCCGGCGGTGCCCGTCGTCGGCAGCGGCTTGAGCTTGAATCCGGGTGAGTCGGTGTGCGCGCCAACGATGCGGAACGGGGTCGTCGGCGTGGCGTCGGCGGGGATCGCCCAGGCGATCACGGCGCCGTCCCGCACCAGCACGCCGCGGGAGGCGATGCCCGGGTCCTGCGCCGGCCAGGGTCCGGACTCGTCGACGCCGGTGAACCCGGCTTCCTGCAGCCTCCTCGCCACTTCGGCGGCCGCGTGATACGACGACGGTGATGCCTGGACGAACGCGCTGAAGTCCTCGAGGAAGGGGGATGCCATGGGGCAATCGTGCCATTTGTCACCCCGTGCCACTTCGGGGCGCGCGTCCTACGCTGGCGAACATGACCAACGTGACCGACTCGGTGCGCGACATCCCGCTCACCACCATCGACGGCGAGACCACCTCGCTGCGTGCCTACGACGACAAGGCGCTCCTCATCGTGAACGTCGCCTCCCGATGCGGGCTCTCGCCCCAGTACGGCAAGCTCGAGGCGCTGCAGGAGGAGTACGCCGATCGCGGCTTCAGCGTTCTCGGCTTCCCGAGCAACCAGTTCCTGCAGGAGCTCGGCAGCGAGGATGCCATCAAGGAGTACTGCTCGACGACCTGGGGCGTCACGTTCCCGATGTTCGAGCGCATCAAGGTGAACGGCAAGTCGGCGCACCCGCTCTACCAGGAGCTGAAGAAGACGCCGGATGCCTCGGGCAAGGCCGGCCGCGTCACGTGGAACTTCGAGAAGTTCTTGCTAACGCCCGACGGCGAGGTGATCCGATTCCGCCCGAAGACCGAGCCGGATGACCCCACGGTGATCGGAGCCATCGAGGCAGCGCTGCCCGCATCGGCAGCCTGACGTCAACGCACCGGGCGTTCTGACCGCTTTGTAACTGGACGTCCGTGAGAACGGCGTGACCTAGGCTGTGAGCCGTGAAAGCGCTCCTCCCCGTCGGCATAGTGCTCGTCGTGATCGGCCTCTTCGGGGGTTTCGGTTACCAGATCATCGTCGCGATCAGCACCGGGTTGCCGACGAAGGGGATCGGCTGGCTGCAGACCTCGGGGTTCGTTGTCGCCGCGCTCGGCGCGGTTCTGATCGGCATCTACATCGGTCGCCGTCGCAAGCAGCGCAGCGGGGCGGGCAACGGCCCTCGCTGATCATCCTTCGACGAGCGTGATGAAGGCGCTGAGTTCCGCAACCCCCTCTGGCCGGTGCGGCAGGTACTCGGTGAGCTGCGGCGAGTAGATCAGGAACGCGGCCCACTTCGCGCGCGAGATCGCTACGTTCAACCGGTTCTTCATGATGAGGAATCCCATGCCGCGGGGTGCGTCGAGCGCAGACGACGCCGCGAGGGAGACGATCGCGACCACGGCCTCCTTGCCCTGGAACTTGTCCACCGTGCCGACCCGCACGCCGTCGTGACCAGCGGCGGTGAGAGCGTCGTGCACGCGGCTCAGCTGGGCGTTGTAGGGCGTCACGACGATGATGTCGTCGTCACCGAGCATCCGTTCGCCGTCTTGCGATCGCCAGCGCCGACCGACCAGGTCTGCGACCAGGGAGACCACACGCTCGGCCTCCGCCTGTGACGACGTGGAGTCACCGTGGTGCTCGACGGGCAGCGGGTGCAGACCGGGCTCGACGCCCTCGAGGTGGCGGGCTTCGGCATGCGGGTGAGCGCCGAGCCGGTCTTCGTAGGAGAGACGCGAGACGGGTGCGGCGAGCGCCGGATGCATGCGCCTGGTCTGCGGAAGGAAGAAGCCGAGCTCGCCGGGGA
The DNA here is from genome assembly GCA_051952615.1 of Humibacter sp. Taxonomy (GTDB): domain Bacteria; phylum Actinomycetota; class Actinomycetes; order Actinomycetales; family Microbacteriaceae; genus Humibacter. The sequence goes on along the minus strand of JBQCJQ010000192.1, from coordinate 7,857 downwards.
GCACATCGTGACCCGCGCTGATCCAGCCGAGCGCGGACTGGTCGACGGGTTCGGGGTGCAGCCCCTGGCTCACCTGCGGGAGCTGCTGCGGATCGCCGAGCAGCAGCAGGTTGCGCGCGGCGACCGCTGCCGCCGAGGTGGAGGCGAGGGAGAACTGGCCGGCCTCGTCGATGACGAGGAGGTCGAGACTGCGGGCAGGCACGCGCGCGGGATTGCTGAAGTCCCAGGCCGTTCCCCCGATGACGAAGCCTGTCTCGAGGCGATCGAGGGCGAAGTCGAGGTGCCCGTCTTTCTCCAGCACGGTGAACGGCGTCGACGCGTCTGGCTCCGAACCGCTCTGCGGCACTTTGCCGACCAGATCCGCGTCGAGACCGGCGGTCTTGACGACTTCGGTGAGCAGGTTCTCCACGACCGCGTGGGACTGCGCGACGACACCGATCTTGCAGTGCCGCTCCCGAACGAGCGCCGCGATGACATGTGCTCCGAGGTAGGTCTTGCCGGTTCCGGGAGGGCCTTGAACGGCCAGATAGGAGTCGTCGAGGTCGGCGACGGCATCCGTCACCACCCGCACGAGCGAGTCAGCGGATGCCCCTTCTGCGCGATCTGCGACCGGTGCTCCGTGCAGCCGGGGCGGAACCCTCCTCAGCAGATCGGTCACCGGGTCGCGCGGCCACTCCGGCTGCGCGTCGACGATCGACTGCGCCCATGACCGGATCGCCTGGTCCTGCGTTCCCGCACGGGGCGGAGGGCCTGGGGTGAGGGCGCTCGGCAGAACGTCGTACGGATCCGTGCCGGCAGGCAGCCTCTCTTCGATCAGCACCCAGTCGTCGCCCACCTCGACGGCGGTCACCGACCGTGCGCTGCGCGCCCCCGGCTCGCCGCCGTACGCCGGGAACGGCCCTGGGAACTCGTAGACGGCGTAAGGCTCTGCTCGGGCCTTGAGCGTGCTGCCGGGGCCGAACTGTCCGTGCAGTCGCACTAGGCGTCGGTCGACCTTCTGACCCGGCTCCTGGTACCAGTCCCGTTCGACGACACCGCCGTCGACGATGAGCACGTCCCGCGTGTTCGCCCAGGCCTCGACGGGTTCGGCCAGCCGTGCGAAGTGTCCCCACCAGAAGCTCTTCTGCTCCCGGCGGTGGTAGTCGAGCGTGGCCGCGGCGAACGCGGCCGCCGTCTCGTCAGCACCGCGGGACTGCGTGAGGTCGGCGCCGTGCGGTCGCGTGGCATCAGGGCCCCACTCGTGCGGCACCGTGGACTCGCCGGCGAGCGCGAGCAGGTCATCGCGCAGGGTCGAGGGCTCCAGCTCTTGCACGTGACGCTCAGGAGCCGGGAGCCCGATCGGCACTCCTGCCTCCCTGGCGTGGCCGAGCAGGTAGTCGCGAAGGCGCAGCGTGGAGAGGCAGTCGTACTCGTTGTAGTCGGCGATCGCATCGAGCATGCGCTGCCCGGTCGCGACGTCACCCGTCAGCATGAGCCTGCGCGCTGCGGCGTACTCCTCGATCGACGTTCCGGCGTCCTGCACCTCGCCGCTGCGCAGCTGCGCGCCCATGTAGAGCGGCTCGAGCTTCTTGATCGAGTACGACCTGGAGCCCACACGGAGCGCCTTGCGCACGATCGGGTACAGGTCGACGAGCACGTTGTCGCGGAGCAGTTCGTCGACCTCGTCTTCGCCGACACCGTGTCGGGCGGCCAACTGCAGCAGATGGGTGCGCTCGTACGACGCGTAGTGGTAGATGTGCATGCCGGGATGCTCGCTCCGGCGCCGCGAGACGTCGTCGAGGAAGGCGATCAGCGCCTCGCGCTCCTCGGCGAAGGTGTGCGCCCAGAACGGCAGGAACGCACCGTCGGTCTGAAGCACGCCGAAGAGGTAGTCCAGTCCCCACTGTTCGCGTGACGACGAGCCGCCCTCGAACCCTGGCTCGGTGTAGAGCGGATCGCCCTCGAAATCGAAGAAGATGTCGCCGGGGTCGGGCTCCGGGAGTGCGGCCAGCGCCGGAGCGTTGTAGACCCGCACGGGCGGCGGCCCCCCGGGGACCGCGGAGAGCTGCAGCCTGGCCTGCTCGCTCTGGGCGTCGAGTGTCGCCGTGGCGATGCCCTCGACCTCCGTGCCGTCGGCGCGGGCTGCGAGGTCGTCGATGGTGCGGATGCCCGCGGCCAACAGGTGCGGTCGTTGCGTGACGCGCACCCCCGCGACCAGCAGCACATCGCGGGTGGCCTCGACCTCGGCGGCGCAGGTGTCGCAACGGCCACACGCCGCGAACCGCTCGTCGCCCCACGGCACCATCACGCCGTCGGCGAGATGCTCGCGGACGATGCCGTGCAGTCGCTCGATGCGCTTGCGATAGACCGGAACGATGTCGGTGAGCCGGTGCCGGCTCTCGCTCCCGTCGCCGAGCAGAAGCAGCACCTCGTCGGCCGGACGAACACCGATGCGCTCCAGTTGGCCCGCGTACGCGGCGACCTGGAGCAGCGCTGTCACCTTGGCCCGTCTGGCGAGCTTGGTGTCCTCCACCCGGTAGCTGCCGCCGGGCTCACGAACGATGAAGTCCGCGTACCCGACGAAGGCGATCGGCGTTGCATCCTGATCGCCCGCGTCGTCGGGAGCGTCATCGAACGCGTCGAAGAACACGCCCTGGTACACGACGGGAGCGCCCGACCGGAACGCTTCGGCCGTGGCAGCGGCTGCCGCGGTCAGTTGGGCGGCGTCCGGATGCTCCGGGCGCTCGAACCGTGCCACTCCTTCGCCGAACCGCGCGAGGTACCGGTCGAGCACGCGGTGCTCGTGCTCGTCACCGAGCCGCGACGTGCGTTCGAGCATGGCGTCGGCCGGCCGCAGAACCTGCGGCCCCCATCCGAGCCGCCCGTCGAGCCGACGGAGGAAGTCGAACTCGCAGGTCGACGCCGTCGTGAGGTCGCTCGGGCTCAGAACCACGGTGGCGTCGTCGAGGAGGAACATGCCGCCACGTTAGCGCCGGCCACCGTCATCCCGTGATCACCCTGGGGATGACGAAAGCGGCTAACCCTCCCCTGGACTCTCGTCCGAACGGTGGGGCGGGTCGCCGCCTTCGATCTTTGATCGTACCCCTTCAAGGCAACCGGGTTATGCGGCCGTCATGGTCGAGAACGATCACTCGCTTGAATCGAATCTGCCCGTAGAACCGCCTGGTGACCTGCTCGATAGCTATCTCATCGGGCAGGCCACAGCGTGCAAGATCGATGACCACGCTCTCCGATTGTCCCCTCGCACTCTTGAACTGCTCAGAGATGGTGTTCTTCGTGGAGGATCCTCTGGGGCTCTTGAGCTCCCACACTTCGTCATCAAGCGTGACGTCTGGATTCTTCACCCCTGGGCCGAATCTGAGAGGTAAGAAGACAACTTTGAATCCGTGGGCACACAATCGCTGTGCAGTCGCGATCTCATGCTCCGCGGGACTCAGCCCGTCCGGGACGTAGAGCGATCCGATTGCGAGCCTTGTGCCATGTCGACGGGCTATGGGCGCGGAACCCTCACACGTACTCGTCGGGCGGCAACCAGCGCACGCCCTGGTCGTGACTGAGTAGCTGTCCGCGCACGGCGAGATCCGCTCCCGCGAACCCCAGCGAGATCTCGCGCGCCCAGGCGCGATCCTCGTCATCGAGAGCGGCGCCGCCCGGGCGCTCCCACACGACTACCACCCCTGCGACAGCCGTGTTGTGCACCGCCTCGGCAAGGTGGCGTGCGAACACCGCCCCCTCGTCCCCGGGCCAGGGCGGGAGGTCGCCGACGGGAATGAGCACGGGGATCTGAACGTCGCGCTCGTCGAGAAGCAGCAGCCATACCTGTCTGCGGATGGCCGCGCCGACCAACTCGCCGACACGCTCGACGATCTCGTCGTCTGTTGACAGGGGAAGTTGAGCCGCTTCTGCGGCAGAGATCATTGTCATGCCGAGAGCATCACGGAACTCACGAGACCACCGGTGCGAGTCCCGCGGGACTGTGCACAAGGAGACGACCGCCGCCTCTCGGGAGGGAGAGACGGCGGCCGTCGCGGGCGGATCGGATGGGGCCGGGTCAGCGACCGCCCTCGATGCGGCGGTCACGCTGCTGAACGGCCGGCTCGCCGTAGGGGTACGGCTCGACGCGGGGCGCGCTGGCCTCGTCGAGGGCTGCGAGCTGGTCATCCGTCAGCTCGAGATCGCCTGCTCCGAGGTTGTCGTGCAGCTGCTCGAGGGTGCGAACGCCCAGGATGACGCTCGTGACCGCCGGCTGCGCGAGGAGCCACGCCAGCGCGACCTGCGACCTCGATGCGTCGAGCACGTCGGCGATCTGCGTGACGACGTCGAGGATGCGCCAGGTGCGCGGGTCGTCGTTGCGCGCCTGCCACGCCTCCATGCCGCGCTGCGGGTTCTCGCCGAGCCGGGTCGCGCCGGTCGGCGGCACGTCGCGCTCGTACTTGCCGCTCAGCCAGCCGCCGCCGAGCGGCGACCAGGGAAGCAGCCCGATGCCGGCGTCGAGGGCTGCAGGCACGATCTCGTGCTCGATGCCGCGCACGATCAGGTTGTACTGCGGCTGCAGCGTGACGGGCTCCGCCCATCCATGCGCGCGTGCGACGTGGACGGCTTTCGTGAGCTGCCATCCGGTGAAGTTCGAGAATCCGTAGTAGTTGATCTTGCCGGCGCTGATGGCGTCGTTCAGGAACCGCAGCGTCTCGTCGATGGGCGTGAGGGCGTCGGAGGCGTGCAGCTGGTAGAGGTCGACGGTCTCGACGCCGAGCCGCTCCAGCGACGCGTCGAGCGCCCGCGCGAGGTGGCGACGCGAGAGTCCGAGGTCGTTCGGGCCCTCCCCCATCGGGAACCGTCCCTTGGTGGCGATGACGACCTGCTGCGCCTCGGTCGGGTGCGCGGCCAGCCAGCGTCCGACGATCTGCTCGGAGACGCCCGAGCTGTAGACATCCGCTGTGTCGATCAGCGTGCCGCCCGCGGCCACGAACGCGTCGAGGATGGCGTGCGACGCCTCCTCGCTCGCCTCGTTGCCGAAGGTCATGGTGCCAAGGGTGAGCTGCGAGACGGCCGTTCCGCTGCGGCCGAGCGTGCGGTAGAGCATGGTTCTCCTCGATCGGATGGGGTTTCCGATCACCGTAGCGGGATGCTCCCCTAACCCGCGCGACGGGTGGCGTCAGGCCACGAGGTCTTCGTCGGCCATCTCGTCCGCGACGGGAAGGCTCACGGGAGCGGATGCCGCTGCCGAACGTCTCCACCGCAGCCATCCGTAGCCCCCAGCAGCCACGATCAGCACCGACGCGACGGCTGTCGGCCACGCCGACGACACCACCGAGAGCACCAGCGACACCACGCCGGATGCCATCACCGCCCACCATCCGATGACCAGCCTGCGAGCGAGTGCTGCCACCTGCACGAAGGTCGCGGCGACGACGATGGCCGAGCCCCATGCTGCTGCGTCATCCGACTGATCCGTCAGCGCATAGGCGGCGACGACGGTGGCGATCGCGAAGAGCACGACCCCGTACGCGATCTCCCGACCCGTCGCCGAACGTGGCCGGTCGACGACGCCGGCACGCCGCACCTGCCACCCGTATCCGCACAGCAGGGCGAGCACGAGCCGGATTCCGGCATCCACGAATCGGCCTTCGGCGAGCGCCTCGACGCCGAGTAGCACGAGGGCGACGGCCGCAACGGGCCACGCCCAGCGCAGACCACGCGCGACCGCGACCAGGCCGCCGAGATAGAGGATGACCCCCGCCAGCGTCAGCGGAGTGACGCCCTCGGAGCCGACCGTCGCCAAAGGCGCGGTGAGCCACTCGAGCACAGGGGGCATGAAGGCCTTTCACGACGGTTCGCAGGTTCTCCATTGTGCCGTGAAGGAGGCACGGTTCCCGCTCACTGAACGAGTCCCTTACGACTCATCAGCCAATCGTTACCGACGTGTGACGCGCTGTGCCGCTCGATTCGCACGCCCTGCGCCGCCGTCGTACTCTGGTCCCACGCGCACAGCATCGGCGCCTTGGTGGCGTGTTCGGCGGCCGCGTGAACCGCGAAGCAGCGAGGGGGGCAAGAATGAACGTCGGTCGACGGCATCCGATGAGCCTCGAGCTGCTGCGCCAGGAAGCCAGGGACGAGTTGGCCGCCGTGATCGAGTTCCGCTGCCGGCTGGGCGACGACCCGTGGGACTTCCTGCACGAGCTGCCGACGGTCGACGAGCAGGTCGTGCTGACGCTGCGCGAGGAGACGATCGAGGCGCACGAGCTCGGCGAGGCCCGTTCCCGTGCCTACCATCCCTCTGCCCCGCGGCAGGACCGCGAGCGCTTCGAGTACCAGCTGCTGCGCAGGGTCGCCCTCGATCATCCCGAGCTCTCCCTCGCCGTGTGGGGCATGCTCGGACGGCTCAACGCCGCCTGACGCGACCGCTGCGTCATCCACCGATCGATGACGCACTCCGGCCGACCGGTTGATCCGCCGCGCTCCGGCACTCGCGACGCTGGAGTCATGACTGAGACCTATTCGACTCCTCCCGTCCGCCGCGATGACGAGATCACCCGTCGCGCGGCATTCCGCCCTGCCGTCATCCTCATCACGGCCTTCCTCGCGCTCAGCGCCGCCATGGTCGCCTTCCTCGGCGTCCTGGCTGCCGTCGGCGTCGGCGTCGACAGCGCGATCTGGATCCGCTGCTCGCTCGTGCTCGGCAGTGCGATCGTGCTGCTCGCGTTCACGATCGGAGCCGCACGAGGCTCGCGCTCGGCCTGGATCCGCCTCCGCATCGTCAGCCCCATCGTGGTCGTCGCCGTGATCGTGATCGTCGCGATCCCCGACTTCCTCCCCGACTGGGTGCGCGTCGAGCAGGCGGTCTGCGGCCTTCTCGTGCTCCCCGTGGCGATCATGTCCAACCTCCCCCGCATGGGCGCTCTGTTCGCCAAGCGCGCGTAGGGTCGGAGCATGGTCGACCCCCGTTGGCGCATGGTGCTCACGGTCGTGCCGTATGCGGTGCTCGGGCTGCTGGTGGTGTACGCGGTGGTCATCAGGTGGGATGACCCGGCGCAGCTCATCCCCGAGCTGATCCTCTGCGCCGCATACGGCCTCTGGGTCCTCGTGATGCGCACCCTCCCCAGCACGTGGCGAGACCGTCCGGCCGCGATCGCCGTGTTCATGGCGGTCGCCATCCTGATCAACCTCGTGCTCGTGCTGCTGGACAGCTGGTTCGCCTTCTTGACCATCGCGACCTTCTCGTTCGCATACTCGCTGGTCGAATGGCCGTGGGAGCTTCTCGCGGTCGGTGCAACGGCGGTCGTCTCCGGAACCGCGCAAGGGTCGAGCTTCGGCCCCGACGTCGCCGGGATCACCGGCAGGGTGCTCGTGATCGTGCTCAACATCGTGGTCATGTGCGGGCTCGCCTGGGGCGTGCACATGGCGCAGCGGCAGCAGGCGCGGGCCTCGACCGTCGAGGCGACTTCGGCCGAGCGAACCCGATTGGCCAGGGAGATCCACGACACTCTCGCCCAAGGTTTCATCGGCATCATCACCCAGCTGCAGGCGGCGGATCAGGCGTCGGACGAAGCGCTGCGGCGTCGGCACACCGATGCCGCGCTCGCCCTCGCTCGTGACGGACTCGCCGAGGCACGCCGCTCGGTGCAGGCGCTGCGTCCTGCCGTGCTCGAGTCCGGTCGGCTGCCTGAGGCGATCACGGCGGTCGCACGGGACTGGTCGGTTCGAACGGGCATCCCGGTGCACGTGCGCACGTCGGGCTCCCATCGCTCCCTCCCGACCGACGTCGAGGTCGCCCTGCTGCGCACGGCCCAGGAGGCGCTCGCCAACGTCGAGCGTCACGCCCACGCCAACTCGGTGACGCTGACGCTGACGGATGAC
>JBQCJQ010000191.1:0-2932 GCA_051952615.1 Humibacter sp. | reverse complement strand
TGATGGGGAAGTGCTCGCTGAGCGACGTGGCGGTGCCGGGGCCCGAGGCGAGAAGGATGTCGAGCATCCGTCTGCGCGTCGGGTCGCCGATCGCCGACCAGAGCTCCTCGTCGATCGTCGTCTCGTTCATGGCGTCTCGCTCGGTGTCTCGCTCATCGCAGGCTGACCGCTTTCGGCGCGTAGTCGACGAGCTGGGGGAGGAAGTGATCCCAGCCCTCGACGTGGCTGAGGTAGGCGGCTTCGAGCACCGCGACCTCCCAGCCCTGCTCGCGGAAGCCGACCTCGGTCATCCGCACCGCTGTGCCTTCGCCGGACGGCGTCAGCTCGAACGTGACGAGAAACGAGTTACCTCGCTCGGGCTCGGCGCCGAGCGGATACGCCCAGCGGAAGGCGAAGAGCCGCGGCGGGTCGGACTCGACGACGGTCATCGGCTGCACCGTCGCACCGTCGTCGCCGTGGGCGTCCCAGCGCAGCTCGCCGGTTCCGCCGACCGCAGGGTCGAGGTCGGCGTCGTCCGGCCACCATTCGCGCAGGTGCTCCGGCCGGCTGAGGACCTCGAAGACGATGTCGGGTGTCGCGTCGATGTAGATGTCGCGCTCGATGCTGCCGTACTCCACGGGTCCTCCTCGGATGTGCAACTAGTGGTTGCGTATCACTGTACGACGACGTGACAGGATGCGCAACAATGGGTTGCACATCCGCTCGAGGGTTCGAGGGTCCGAGGGTCCGAGGGTTCGCGGTTCGCGGTTCGCGGTTCGAGGTTCGAGGTTTCGGAGGTCGAGGGTTCGGAGGTCGAGGCGCGGGTGACCGGCCCAGGGCTACGTCAGCTTCGCAACCGGTGCCGTCAGCCCGCTCTTCGGCCGGATCTCGAACGGCGGCGCGTTCCTGATCAGCAGCCACGTCGGCAGCGTGATGACGCACAGGATCGGCAGCAGCGTCAGGTCGCTCGTGAGCGCGACGCCGAGGAACAGCGGGATCCACCCGTCGTGCGTCTCGACCATCACGATGCCCATCGCGCCGCACGCGATCGCGAGGCCGAGCGGCATGCCGGGGATGACCGCGTGACCGAGCAGACCGATCGCCACCCCGATGAACACGGCGGGGAAGATGCGGCCACCGCGGAACCCCGCGCTCGCCGCGACGAGCAGCGCGACGAGCTTCACGATGGCGAAGAGCGCGAGCGTGCCGGCCGAGTACCTGTCGGGATGCTCGATGAGCTCGCCCGTCTGCTGCAGACCCTTGAAGAGGGTGAGCGGACCGCCGACGATTCCGAGCAGGCCGAGCACCAGGCCGCCCAGGGTCGTCATGACCACCGGGTTCCTCAGCGCGTGGAACCCTCGATGCAGATACGGAAAGACGAACGCCCCGGCGATGCCGACCCCGGCAGAGACCGCTGCGACGAGGATGCCCGTGACGAGGTCGATCGCACGTGGCGTGCCGTACGGTGCGACGTGGAACGCCAGCCCGGGTGACCCGAGCAGGTGCATGGTCAACGACCCCGCGGCGGCCGCGGCGATCGGCAGGAAGAGCTTGTCCCACAGCGACCCGTGACCCCGGATCGCGGCGACGGTGCTGGTGAGCACCAGCGCTGCGGCGACGGGGGTGCCGAACAGTGCGCCGATCGTGCCGGCGGAGGCGATCAGGATGATCAACCCCGACGGAATCCTCGTGGCGAACCGCGCAGCGGCGGCGACGGCCAGCGCGGAGTTGATCGCGATGATGGGGTTCTCCGGTCCGAGGCTGACGCCGCCGGCCAGCCCGAGCAGCACGACCACCGCGATGCTCGGGAGGGTGCCGATCGGTGGCGGTGGCGACGACAGGCCGGTGGTCGCGGTGTCGGGGCCTCCGTGGCCCGGCATCAGCCAGAGCACCAATCCGACGGCGAATCCGGTGACGGTCAGGACGGTCAGGATCCACCACGGATTGTCCGTTCCGATGCCGATCGCGTGAGGCAGGTCGGTCCAGAGCGCTGTCTCGAGCCACTCGGAGAGCGTGTCGAGAAGCCACAGCACGAAGCCGGACGCCGCCCCGATGATGATCGCCGGAATCGACAGCAGGAGCAGCACTCGGATGCTCGGTGTCGCGTCATCCGCCGGCGTCGCCTGCCTGCTCGCACCCGCGTCTGTCATGGTCGCCCCTCGCCGCAGCCGGTCATCGCGGGGCCGTCGGCGCCGTGTTCCCGGATGCGACATACCGTAACGACTCTTCGGACGGGCCGCGGCCCTCACCCGCCCTGGCGGCCGGGGAACGCGAGTAGACAGCGCCGTAGACTCGCTCCATGACCACACCAGCAGCGAATCAGCCGCCGATCGTGTGGGACATCGTCCTCTCGATCGTGGTGTGGGTGATGACCGGTGCACTCATCGGCATCGCGACGTTCGTGGCCCTTTTCGGGCTGGCCTTCATCGATTACTGCCCGCCGGCGTCGTGCAGTGCGAACGGTGCTCTGCTCTCGCTTATGGTCGCTGGAGTGGCATCCGTGGTGGTCGCGCTCGCCGGCCTCGCAGGAGGGCTGGTGCTCATCGTGCAGCACCGCATCTCGTGGTGGGTCACGGTCGGCGCGTTCGTGCTGTGCCTTGCGTGCTGGGTGGCGGGCTTCGTGGGCGCCGCCAAAGCGATCGGCTGGTAGGAAGGGCGACATGACCGACGTGAACCCGCCGACTCCGCCGCGGCCGACACCTCCGACATCCACCCCCGTCGCGTCGCCGGATCCGGATCCGGCCGCTGCTCTGTCGATCCGCACGCTGTACAAGTCGTTCGGTCAGAAGCGCGCCGTCGACGGCATCAGCCTCGACGTTCCCGCCGGAAGTTTCTACGGCCTGGTCGGCCCGAATGGCGCGGGCAAGACCACGACGCTGAGCATGGCGACCGGTCTGCTGCGACCCGATGCCGGCGCAGTGACCGTGCACGGAGTGGATGTCTGGCAACGCCC